>NZ_CAXYKL010000050.1:0-32272 GCF_964277725.1 uncultured Novosphingobium sp.
ACAGCGTGTTCCTGGCCCAGGCCATTCACTCCGGACAATCACTCGAGCCCCTGACCGAGTTGTGGCTGGAAACGGCCGATGTCGATGTCCTGCTGGACCCCGATGCCCGCCCGGGATCGCGCGCGGCGAAGTTTTGGGCGACACCGCTGGTGAACTACCTGTTGCATCGGCCGGGCAACGCTGTGAGCGAGACGGTCGCGCCCGAAACTCGCGCGGAGGTGCGGGAGAAGCTCTCCCGGCTGATCCGGTCCCGCTGGTTCGAGCCGCCGTTTAGCGGCATCGGCTTTTCGCGGCTGCTGTGCCGCGCGGTGACGGCGATGGCGCAGGCCCCCGCCCAGGCTCCGCTCCTGCCGATGGGCCATCCGTTGGACCTGTTCGTCACCGCGACCGACTTCACGGGCCACCTCGAAACGTTGCGGCTGCATTCTCCCGCAATGGTGCTGGAAAGCGAGCATCGGCTGACATTCAGCTTTCGCGCCGCAGTCGGCGGCAAGGCGACTTTTGGCGCGATCCCCGAGCTGGTGATGGCGGCCCGCGCCTCTGCCAGCTTCCCCGGCGCTTTTCCCGCTTTGCGCGTGGATGAGATCGATCAGCTCGTCGAAGAGGAAAACCTCTCCTGGCCGGATCGCGATGGCTTTCTTCGCCGGACGATGCCCGAACATGCCCGGCGCTCAGAGATCGATCGCGTGTCCCTGATCGATGGATCGGTGCTGGTGAACGCCCCTTTCGCCGATGCCATGGCCGTCCTGCGCGATCGGCCCGCCACGCGTGAGATCGATCGGCGGATCGTCTACATAGACCCCACCCCTGATCGGACCGGCGGCGCACGGCGTAAAGATGATAAGGTACCCGGGTTCTTCTCGGTCATCTTCGGGGCGCTGTCCGCCATCCCGCGCGAGCAGCCGATCCGCGACAATCTGGAAGCGATCGAACGCAAATCACGCGACATGGCGAACTTGCGGCAGATTATCGAGGCGCTGCGCCCGGAAATCGAAGAGACGGTGGATCGCTTGTTCGGCCGGACGTTCTTCCTCGATCATCCCAATGCCAAGCGCCTGGCCGCGTGGCGCGCCCGTGCGCAGCAGGCGGCGTTCGAGCAAGCCGGCTATGCCTACCATGGGTACGCGCAAAGCAAGTTTCGCGGCATCGTTGCCACCATCGCCGGCCTGGTTCTGGAAGCTGCGCCGGAATTGGCGGTGCCATCTGCCGCGCCGATCAAGGAGCAACTCACCACTTATCTGGCCGCCCACATTTGGGATCACGAGAACGGCCTGCGCGATGCGCGCTCGCCCGCGATGATCGCCTTCTTCCGCCTGCACGATCTGGCATTTCGCATCCGCCGACTGCGCCTGCTGGCGCGCCGGGTGACGCAGGAGGGCACGGAAGATGAGGACACGACGGAGCTTGATCGCGACAATGCCCGCACCGCGATCTACCACGCGCTCTCGCTCTATCTGGCGCAAGAGTCGCTGGCGGCACTGGGAGAGGCGTTTCCATCGCTGGCCCGCAATGTCTTCACCGATCCCGGCGCGCTGATCGCCCACGTCGCCCGGCAGCGCGACCTTGTGCGGATCGACGCCGAAGTGGACGAACTGCTGGCACAGGCCATGGCCGCGATGCCATCGGCGCTGCGGCGGCGGATGCTGTTCACGTATCTGGGCTTCCCGTTTTACGACGCCGTGACCCTGCCGTTGCTGCGCAGCGAGAGCCTGACCGAGTTCGACCCGGTGCGTGTCGACCGGATCAGTCCCGACGATTGCCACGCCATCCCTCACCCCACCGATGAGCCGCTGCTTCGTGGTAGCGAGTTCTACAATTTTGGGGCGTTCTTCAGCCGCTCCTACCGGGAAAACGACTATCTGTGGGGGCGCCTGCACGGTGCCGAGCGGATGATCAACCTGATCGCCTCCACGCTGGAACCCGATCGCACCATGGCGGGGGCGGACCTGCAAGCGTCCAAGCAAGCCGCGTTTCTAGCGATCCTGGACGAGGAGGCCGATCGCCTGGTGGCCGATCCGGGCCTGATACCCCGCCTCCGCAAGGCCGTACTAGAATCTTCGGCATGAACTGGCCGACTGCATCAGGAGTTGGTGCTCGCGGCAGCCGGTAGACGCAGGCGATAGCCGATGCCCGGTTCGTTGCAGATCAGTTGCGGGTTCTGCGGATCGGCCTCCAGCTTCTGCCGCAAGCTGCGGATCAGGACGCGCAGGTATTCTACGCGCTGCTCGGTTTGGCGGGGCCATACCGCGCTCATCATCTGCTTATGCGTGATCACCCGGCCCGGCATCGCCGCCAGTTGCTCCAGGATCGCGAACTCCTTGGGCGTCAGATGTACCTCGTCGCCGTTGCGCGTGATCAGGCGATCCAGCAGGTCGATGCTGACATCGCCCGCTGTCAGCATCGGAGAACCACCGGTCCGCGTCACCCGGTTGCGCAACGCGACGCGCAGGCGCGCAAGCAATTCGTCGGTATCGAACGGCTTGGTAAGATAGTCGTCCGCGCCCAGATCGAGCGCCGCGACTTTCTCATCCGTGGCATCGCGGGCGGACACGACAATCACGGTGACGCCGGGGTTCTGCTTGATCAGTGGCACGAGTTCCAAGCCGTCGCGATCAGGCAGTCCCAGATCGAGCAGCACGACCTCTGGCTGCTGATCGCGCAGCATCGCCATCGCCTCACGCGCGTTCTGCGCCTCGATGCCCAGATAGTCGGCCCGCCCTAGCGCCGCGAGGATCAGGCGGCGAATCTGCGGCTCATCGTCCACCACCAGGACTTTCGGGCGGTTCTTCATGGCACGTCGCCGCTGTCGATCTGGGTCAGCAGCAAGGCTTCGGGCAGGCGGATCGTGAAGCATGCGCCATGGGGATCATGGTTGTTGGCCGCTTCCACCGACAAGCCCATCGCTTCTGCAAACCCCTTCACGATCGCAAGGCCCTGCCCAGTGCCGTGGCGCACCCGATCCGAACCCTGAAGCCGGGTAAAGGTTTCGAACACGCGCCGCTCTTCGCCCGGCAGGATGCCCGGTCCCTCGTCGATCACAGAGAGCAGCAAGGCATCCGGCAGGCGGCGGCCCCGGATCGTGATCGGCGTACCCGCATTCGCATAGCACCCGGCGTTGTCCAGCAAGTTGATCAGGCAGTGGTGCAGCAGAACCGGATCCACCCGTACGAGCGGAATGTCCGCCGGGATATCGACCACCACCTTGTGCCCCTGCAAGGAGATGCGCGTGTCATGCGCGGCGCTGGCGACGGCATCGAACAGATCGGTCGGCTCCACCTTCATCGGCAACGCCCCCGCCTCGATCCGGGCCATGTCGAGCAAGTTGGCGACGAAGCGGTTCAGCCGCTGCGCTTCGGTCTCGATCGTCTCGGCCAGATCGGGCGAAGGGTGGGCCTTCATCTGCTGCGCCGCTGTCAGGATCGTCGTCAGCGGAGTACGCAGATCGTGGCTGACCGACGATAACAGCGCCGAGCGCAGCCGATCGCGCTCACCGATCGCCCGCGCCTCTAGGTTCTCTTTCTGCAACGCCATCCGATCGAGCGCAATGGAGGCCTGGTCCAGCAGGCTCATCAGCAAGGGCATCTGGTCCGACCTGATCGGCTCGCCCGCATCCTGACGCGCAATGCCCAGCACGCCCAACACCCCGCGAGACGTGCGCAAGGGGTGGAACAGCCAGTCCGACGCGGTGAGAGTGGTGGAGCCGCGACCGGCAGGCTGCTCATTATCGATCGCCCACTGCGCGGCTGCCAACTCGATCTGGCCCAGCCGGTCCTCCGGCGGGAACGCGGCCTGCAAGTCAGGGCCATTGGTGGACGGCAGCAACAGCGCTGTGCGCACATCCAGCAGACGCGCGATATCGGCGCAGATCGCCTGCATCAGTTCGTCCCCTGTCGCTACCGCCGTCAACTGACGGGAAAAGCCGGCCAGCGCGGCGTTCTGTCGCGAACTCGATCCCGCCAGGTTCGCTTGCGCGCGCACCCGCGCCGCGAACTGGCTGGTGACGATCGCCACGCCCAGCAGCACCAGGATCGAGATCACGTTTTCCGGATTGCTGACCGTCAGCGTCCCGGTGGGCGGCAGGAAAAAGAAGTTGTAAGCCAGGCTGGACGCGATGCCCGCGAACAGCCCGGCGCGCAGGCTGAAGGTCGCCGCGGCGAACATCACCGGCACCAGATAGAGCAGCGATATGTTGCTGAGGTCGATCACTTGCAGCAGCAGGCGGCCAAGCACCGTCATCGCCGCCACCATCAGCAGCGACCACAAGTAGTCGTCCGGATCACCCCAGGCACCGGGCAACGCCAGGCGCTGCGGGCGGGGTGATGGGCCGGCGCTTTCACCGGCGGGCAGGACGTGGATCGCCACCTCACCCACTTCACGCACCAACCGATCGACCACCGAGCCGTGGCGCCACTCGAACCACCAGGACCGTTCGGACTTGCCGAGCACGATCTGCGTCGCCCGCGCTTCGCGCGCGAAATCGCGCAGGCCTTCGAATGCCCCGGTCGCGGGAATGCTGGCGGTGGAAGCTCCGAGGCGGGAAGCCAGCGCGAGATTGTCCGCCAACTGTCGCCGCTCGTCGTCGGTATAGGCGCGATCGCGGGCGGTTTCGATGTGAACCGCCGTCCACGGCGCCTTGAGCGCATCGGCCAATCGCTTGCCAGCGCGCACCAGACCGGCGGCATGGCCATGTTCGCTGACCGCCACGACGATCCGCTCCCCCGCCGCGAAGTTGCCCGCCAGCGCATGAGCGCGCACATGCTCCAGCATCTGCGCATCGACCGCCTGCGCGGCGCGGCGCAGCGCCAATTCTCGCAAGGCCGTCAGGTTGGACTTGGAAAAGAAGTGCCCCAGGGCGCGCGTCGCCTCGTGCGGGATATAGACCTTGCCGTCCTTCAGCCGCTCGATCAGTTCGTCAGGTGGAATATCCACCACTTCGATCTCGGCCTGCTCCAGCACCGAGTCCGGCACCGTTTCACGCACGCGAACGCGCGTGAACGAGGCGACGACATCGTTCAGGCTCTCGACGTGCTGGATGTTGAGCGTGGAATAGACGTCGATCCCTGCGTCCAGCAGTTCCAGCACGTCCTGATAGCGCTTGGGATGGCGGCTGCCGGGCGCGTTGGTGTGGGCCAGTTCGTCCACCAGCGCCAGCTGCGGGCGGCGTTCCAGCAGCGCATCAATGTCCATTTCGCCCAGGCTGTGGCCGACGTGGTCGACACTGCGCCGGGTGATGATCTCATGGCCCTCGACCAACGCCTCGGTTTCGCGCCGCCCGTGGGTTTCGACCACGCCGATCACCACGTCAACGCCGGACTCGCGCCGCTGCCGACCGTCGGACAACATCTCCCACGTCTTGCCAACACCGGGAGCTGCGCCAAGGAATATCTTCAAACGGCCACGGCCCTCCTGCGCGGCGGCGCGCAGGAGGGCTTCGGGCGATGGTCGGTCTGTCTGGCTCACTGCGCCTGTCTAGCGCCGATTGCATCCAGCCGTCGATTGAGGGCGAACACATTCACCCGCGGTTCCCCCAGGAAACCGAACAAGCGCTGGTCCACGCTGTTGCTTACCAGACGGCGCACGATGGCGGGATCGAGGTTGCGGACGCGAGCTACGCGATCCACTTGATAAAAGGCCGCCTCGGGGGTGATATCGGGATCGAGCCCCGAGGCGGAGGTTGTCACCAGGTCGGGCGGAACAGGTCGACCGGGTGCAGCAGTCTGTTTGGCGGCGATGTCCGCCTTCACCCGATCCACCAGAACCTGCGATGCAGGTCCCAGGTTGGAGCCGGATGAGGCGAGGCCGTCGTACCCCTTGCCGGCGGCGGAGGGGCGGGTCTGAAAATAGCGGTCCGAAGTGAAGGCCTGGCCGACCACGCTGGAGCCGACCACCTTGCCATTCTCTGTCACCAGGCTGCCATTCGCCTGGGCAGGAAACAGCGCTTGTCCGATGCCGGTCATCGCCAGCGGGTAGAGCAGGCCCAGCACGACCGCGAAGAGCACGGTCATCACGATGGCGGGGCGCAGGGAAGAAAGAATATCGTTGTTCATGGTGCGTCTCCAGATCACGCGAGGCCGATGCCGTTCACCGCAAGGTCGATCAGCTTGATGCCCACGAAGGGCGCGAGCAGGCCGCCCAGGCCGTAGATCGCCAGGTTGCGCGCCAGCAGTGGCCCGGCCCCCATCGGCTTGTACTTCACGCCCTTCAGCGCCAGCGGTACCAGCAGCGGAATGATCAGCGCGTTGAAGATGATCGCGGACAGGATCGCGCTTTCCGGCGTGCCCAGCCCCATCACGTTCAGCACGCGAAGCCCCGGATAAAGCGCCACGAACATCGCCGGGATGATGGCGAAATACTTGGCGACGTCGTTGGCCACGGAGAATGTCGTCAGCGCACCGCGGGTCATCAGCAATTGCTTGCCCAGGCCCACCACCTCGATCAGCTTGGTCGGGTCACTGTCGAGGTCGACCATGTTGCCCGCCTCGCGCGCGGCCTGGGTACCGGTGTTCATCGCCACGCCCACGTCGGCCTGCGCCAGGGCGGGCGCGTCGTTGGTGCCATCGCCGCACATCGCCACCAGGCGCCCGCCCTGCTGCTCCTTGCGGATCAGCGCCAGTTTGTCCTCGGGCGTAGCTTCGGCGAGGAAATCATCGACCCCGGCCTCGGCGGCGATGGACGAGGCGGTCAGCGGGTTGTCGCCGGTGATCATGACCGTGCGGATGCCCATCGCGCGCAACTCGCCGAACCGTTCGCGGATACCCGCCTTAACGATATCCTTCAGGAAGATCGCACCCAGCAAAGTACCGTCGACCGCGACGGCCAGAGGCGTGCCGCCCGCGCGGGCGATCTCATCGGTGATCCGGCGCAGTTCGGTGGCGGCGGCCGTGCTGCCCGCACCCGGATTGGCCTTCAGGATCGCCTGGACCGCACCCTTCTGCACCACGCGGCCGCCGGTATCGACGCCCGAGATGCGCGTCTGCGCGGTGAACGGGATGACCTCGGCCCCGGCCGGAAGCGCCGCCAAGTCGAGGCCGAACTTCTCGCGCGCCAGGACGACGATTGAGCGGCCCTCGGGCGTTTCGTCCGCCAGGCTGGCGAGCAAGGCGGCTTCGGCCAATTCACGTACGTCGATGCCGCCGACGGGGCGAAACTCCGTCGCCTGACGATCGCCGATGGTGATCGTGCCGGTCTTGTCGAGCAGCAGCACATCGATGTCGCCCGCCGCCTCGACCGCGCGGCCAGACTTTGCCAGCACGTTGAAGCGCACCAGACGGTCCATGCCGGCGATGCCGATGGCCGAAAGCAAGGCGGCGATCGTCGTCGGGATCAGGGTGATCAACAGCGCGGCGAGGATCGAAACCGGAATGCTGCCGCCCGCGTATGTCGCGAAAGCCGGGATCGTGCCGACTGCGATCAGGAAGATGATCGTGAGGCCGACGAGCAAAAGGGTGAGCGCAATCTCGTTAGGCGTCTTCTGCCGCTCTGCGCCTTCGACCAGCGCGATCATGCGATCGAGAAAGCCCTGCCCCGGGTTCACCGTCACCTTCACGCGGATCTCGTCAGAGATGACGCGGGTGCCGGCGGTCACGGCCGAGCGATCGCCACCGGCCTCGCGAATAACCGGCGCGCTTTCGCCGGTGATGGCGGCTTCGTTGACCGAGGCGACCCCGGCGATCACTTCGCCGTCGGAAGGGATGAGATCGCCGGTCTGCACCAGCACCACATCGTCCTTGCGAAGCGCGCTGGCGGGAACGTCCTCAACCACCCCGGAGTCGATGGCGCCCTTCACGCGCTTGGCGGTGAGTTCGGCCTTGGTGGCGCGCAGGGATGCGGCCTGCGCCTTGCCCCGGCCTTCCGCCAAAGCCTCGGCAAAGGTGCCGAACAGGACGGTCAGCCACAGCCAGATCACCAGTTGGAGCTTGAAACCGATGCCAAGGCCATCCTGGCCGACCACCAGCAAGACGGTCAGCAGCAGGGCCACGACGGCTGTGGTGAACATCACCGGATTGCGGATCAGTTCCTTGGGATTGAGCTTGCGGAACGCGTCGCCGATCGCGGGAACGATCAGCTCGGCGGTGAAAAGAGACTTCGAAGAAGCCTGAGAGTTCCGGGCCATGTGCCGGTTATCCTTAGAAAAGCTGGCCACGGATCATCGCGAGATGATCGGCGATGGGACCAAGCGCGAGGCTGGGCAGGAAAGTGAGGCCACCCACGATCAGCACGATGCCGATCAGCAGTCCGGTCCACAGCAACCCTGTCGTCGGGAAGCTGCCTGCGGACTCCGGCGTATGCTTCTTGGCCGCGAGACCGCCTGCCACCGCCAGCATCGGGATGATGATGAAGAACCGGCCGATCCACATCGCCACGCCCAGCATGCCGTTGTAGAAAGGCGTGTTGGCGGTCAGACCGGCAAATGCCGACCCGTTGTTGGCCACCGCGCTGGTGAAGGCATAGAGGATCTCCGAGAAGCCATGTGGCCCCTTGTTGAGTGGCCCCGCCAGACCAGCCGGGATGATCGACGCAATGGCGCTCATGCCCAGGATGCACAGCGGCAATACCGCTATGGCGAGAACGGAAAGCTTCACCTCCCGGCTCTCGATCTTCTTGCCGACATATTCGGGCGTGCGCCCCACCATCAGCCCGGCCACGAACACGGCCAGGATGGCGAACAGCAGAAAGCCGTAGATACCCGCGCCTACGCCGCCGATCACCACTTCGCCCAGCTGCATGTTGAACAGCGGGATCATGCCGCCCAGCGCTGTGAAGCTATCGTGCATCGCGTTGACAGCACCGCAGGATGCGGCCGTGGTGATGACCGAGAACAGCGAGCTTGCGGCGATGCCGAAGCGCACTTCCTTGCCCTCCATGTTGCCACCGGGCAGGCCTAGGCCATGCAACACCGGATTGCCTGCCGCTTCCTGCCAGTAGGCGATGGTGGTTCCGGCCAGGAACAGCGTCATCATCGCCGCCAGGATCGCCCAGCCCTGTCGCGTGTTGCCCACGGCCTTGCCGAAGCAATACGTTAGGCCCACGCCGATCGCGAAGATCGAGAGCATCTGCACAAGGTCGGTCAGCGCCGTCGGGTTCTCGAATGGATGCGCGGAGTTGGCGTTGAAGAAGCCGCCACCGTTGGTGCCCAGCATCTTGATCGCCTCTTGCGAAGCGACCGGCCCCAGCGCCAGCGTCTGCTTCGCGCCCTCCAACGTGGCGATGTCGACCGAGCCGGCTAGCGTCTGCGGCACGCCGCTGGCGATGTAGAACACGGCCAGGACGATCGACAACGGCAACAGCAGGTACAGCGTCACCCGGGTGACGTCCGCCCAGAAGTTGCCGATGCCGGTGGCGCTGCGCCGAGCAAACCCGCGAAACAGCGCAAACGCCAGCGCGATACCGGTCGCCGCCGAGAGGAAATTGTGGATCGTCAAACCCAGCATCTGGCTAAGGTTCGACATCGTGGACTCACCGGCATAGCTCTGCCAGTTCGTGTTCGCCCCAAAGCTGATCGCGGTATTGAACGCCAGATTATCGCTTACCGCACCAAGCCCCAGAGGGTTCAGCGGCAATAGCGCCTGGGCGCGCAGCACCACGTAAGTCAGCAGCATCAATGCCGCATTGAAGATCAGCATGTGCACCGCGTATCGGCGCCAGGACTGATCCTCGTCCGGATCGATGCCGGAAAGACGGTAGAACCCGCGCTCCACCGGCCCCAGCACCACATGCAACGGCGTCCGCCGCCCCTCGTAGAGCGCGAAAAGCCATAGGCCGATCGGCTTGACGAGCGCCAGCAGAATGCCGGTGAAGACTGCGATCAGCAGCCACCCCTGGAAGGTCATCATGCCCCTCCTAGAACCGCTCGGGCCGCGCGAGCACGGCCACCAGGTAGATCAGCAGGCCCAGCGCGGTGATGCCCGCGAGCCATAAGTCGATTGTCATGACCGGTGTCCTCTCAGGCCCGATCGCAGAGCGCGGCGTAGCCGAGGCTCCCGATCAGGAGGAAAAGGAAGAGGCCGATCCAGAGGCTGTCTTGCATGTCGATGCTCCTGAACGCTCAAGGCACCCCACGGCGGGAGGTGAGTCGTTTGCAGGAACCCTATTGAGCGCTGGGGACGTTGGAATTCGAGACGAGCAACCGGCGCTGGCCGTATGTTCTTCGTATGATTCCATACTTTTCGCAGCTAAGTCGGCCGCTCATCGGCAGGCCAGCCCGCTGCGCTTGACCTGCAACGGCCTTGCGGCTAATGGCGCCCATCCCATCCGGGCTTGCCCGTGGGATCAAGAGCTGAACATTGTCGTCCGGTTGCGGGGTTTCGCCTCGCGGGAATTTTTCCAGGACCGTGCGGCAAAGTAATCCGGCGGGTGCGTCGGGTGGAGTGTTTTTCGGCTCACGTGACGGTGGTTCCGTCCGGATCGAAGCGCGAAGGCGCTGCGCCGGACCAACGACTTTTTCGTGATACCGGCTATTCTCTTCCCCTCCCGCCACACCAGTGGACCGGGGTGCGACGGGTCCGTTCCGCGCTACCTTACGCAAGGCGCGCGGACCGGATCCATCGCACTCCTACTTCAGGAAGAAGAGTACGCAATGCCCACGATCAACCAGCTGATCCGCAAGGGTCGCGAGCCGCAGAAGGCCAAGTCAAAGGTCCCTGCGATGGAGCAGAACCCGCAGAAGCGCGGTGTTTGCACCCGCGTCTACACCACGACTCCGAAGAAGCCGAACTCGGCTTTGCGCAAGGTCGCCAAGGTTCGCCTCACCAACCAGCGCGAAGTCATCACCTACATCCCGGGTGAAGGCCACAACCTGCAAGAGCACTCGGTCGTGCTGATCCGCGGCGGCCGCGTTCGCGACCTTCCCGGCGTGCGCTACCACGTCCTTCGCGGCGTGCTGGACACGCAGGGCGTCAAGGACCGCAAGCAGAGCCGCTCGAAGTACGGCGCCAAGCGTCCGAAGTAAGGTTTCACCGCGCCAAGGCCGGCACCGGCCCGCTTCCCCACCCGGACGCCCTGCATGGGCATCCTGTGGGAGGCCGGGTGGGGAAGCGGGCCGGTGCCGCAAGGCGAACCCGGATGGGTTTGCCGCACTCCGAAGGAGTTCAAGCAAATGTCACGTCGTCGTCGTCCCGAGAAGCGGGAAATCCTGCCCGATCCCAAGTTCGGGGATCTCATCCTGTCCAAGTTCATGAACAACCTCATGTATGACGGCAAGAAGTCGGTCGCCGAAGCGATCGTCTATGGCGCCATGGAAACCATGGAGACCCGCGGCAAGGCCGATCCGGTCCAGTTGTTCCACTCCGCTCTGACCAACGTCGCCCCGCAGATCGAAGTCCGCAGCCGCCGCGTCGGTGGTGCGACCTATCAGGTCCCGGTCGAAGTGCGTCCCGAGCGCGCCCAGGCCCTCGCCATCCGCTGGCTGATCACCGCAGCGCGCAACCGCCCCGAGACCACGATGTCGGCGCGTCTTTCGGGCGAACTGCTCGATGCCGCCAACAACCGTGGCAACGCGGTCAAGAAGCGCGAAGACACGCACCGCATGGCCGACGCCAACCGCGCCTTCTCGCACTACCGCTGGTAATGCCGATCGCCAGGCCTCGTGCCTGGCGACAAGGTGCGCTCGTCATCGCGGCGTCACACTTTTAATTGAGGGGCCGGGAACCTATCTAACGGGCGGTTCCCCTCCCCCGCACACCCAAGGACTAAGATCATGGCACGCAGCCATCCGCTTTCGATGTACCGTAATATCGGCATCATGGCGCACATCGACGCCGGCAAGACGACCACGACCGAGCGTATCCTCTACTATACCGGCAAGTCCTACAAGATCGGCGAAGTCCATGACGGCGCCGCTACCATGGACTGGATGGAACAGGAGCAGGAACGCGGCATCACCATCACCTCGGCTGCCACCACCTGCTTCTGGAAGGCAGACAGCGGCAAGGGTGAAGAATATCGCATCAACATCATCGACACCCCGGGCCACGTGGACTTCACCATCGAAGTCGAGCGTTCGCTACGCGTGCTCGACGGCGCGGTCGCCTGCTTCGACGGCGTGGCCGGCGTGGAGCCCCAGTCCGAGACGGTGTGGCGTCAGGCCGACAAGTACGGCGTGCCGCGCATGTGCTTCATCAACAAGCTCGACCGCACCGGCGCGAACTTCAAGTACTGTGTGCAGTCGATCATCGACCGCCTCGGCGCGACCCCTGCGGTGCTGTATCTGCCCATCGGCATGGAAGCCGACCTCAAGGGCCTGGTCGATCTCGTGCATAACCGCGCGATCATCTGGAAGGACGAGGCGCTGGGTGCCGAATTCTTCTATGAAGAGATCCCCGCCGACATGGCCGACGAAGCTGCCGAGTACCGCATGAAGCTCATCGAGCTGGCGGTCGAGCAGGACGACGAGGCGATGGAAGCCTACCTCGAGGGCAACGAGCCCGACGTCGCGACGCTCAAGAAGCTGATCCGCAAGGGTACGCTGGGCCACGCGTTCGTGCCGGTCGTGTGCGGTTCGGCGTTCAAGAACAAGGGCGTTCAGCCCCTGCTCGACGCCGTGGTCGACTATCTGCCTTCGCCGCTCGACATCGAAGACGTCCAGGGCGTCAAGATGGATAGCGACGAGAAGGACAGCCGCCCGCCTGAGGACAACGCGCCGTTCTCGGCCCTCGCCTTCAAGGTTATGAACGATCCGTTCGTCGGCTCGCTCACCTTCATCCGCATCTATTCGGGCACGCTCACCAAGGGTGGCTACCTGAACTCGGTGAAGGACAAGAAGGAGAAGGTCGGCCGCATTCTCGAAATGCACGCCAATGACCGTAAGGACATCGATGAGGCCTTCGCGGGCGATATCGTCGCGCTGGCCGGCATGAAGGAGACCACCACCGGCGACACCCTGTGCGCCGAGCGTCAGCCGATCGTGCTGGAGCGGATGGAATTCCCCGAGCCGGTTATCGAACTGTCCGTGGAGCCCAAGACCAAGGCCGACCAAGAGAAGATGGGCGTCGCGCTCAATCGTCTCTCGGCCGAGGACCCCTCATTCCGCGTCTCGACCGACCACGAATCGGGCCAGACGATCATCAAGGGCATGGGCGAGCTTCACCTCGACATCATCGTCGACCGCATGCGTCGCGAGTTCAAGGTCGAGGCCAACGTGGGTGCGCCGCAGGTGGCCTATCGCGAGTATCTCGCGAAGCCCGTCGACGTCGACTACACCCACAAGAAGCAGTCGGGTGGTACCGGTCAGTTCGGCCGCGTGAAGGTCAAGGTCACGCCGGGCGAGCGCGGTTCGGGCATCACCTTCACCGACGAAATCAAGGGCGGTAACATTCCGAAGGAATATATCCCCGCGATCGAGAAGGGCATGCGCGAGACGGCCGCCTCGGGTCAGCTGGTCGGCTTCCCGATCATCGACTTCGACATCAACCTCTATGACGGTTCGTACCACGACGTCGACTCGTCCGCCCTGGCGTTCGAAATCGCCGGTCGCGGTGCGATGCGCGAAGTGGCGTCGAAGGCGGGCATCAAGCTTCTTGAGCCGATCATGAAGGTCGAAGTCGTCACCCCCGAAGAATATCTGGGCGACGTCATCGGCGACATGAACAGCCGTCGTGGCCAGATCCAGGGTACCGACACCCGCGGCAACGCTCAGGTCGTCGAAGCCATGGTGCCTCTGGCGAACATGTTCGGCTACGTGAACCAGCTGCGCTCGTTCACGCAGGGTCGTGCAAACTACTCGATGTTCTTCTCCCACTATGACGAGGTTCCGGCAAACGTCGCGGCCGAGGTCAAGGAGAAGCTTGCCTAAAAGGCGCAATCATTCTAGGGGCGGCGCCTGTTTCGGTGGGCGTCGCTCATTTCCCACAGAACCAAAATCAAGCGAACAGAAGGTTTGAACAATGGCGAAGGCTAAATTCGAGCGGAACAAGCCGCACTGCAACATCGGCACCATCGGTCACGTTGACCACGGCAAGACCACGCTGACCGCCGCGATCACGAAGGTCATGGCCGAAGCATTCGGCGGTGAAGCCGTTGACTTCGCCAACATCGACAAGGCTCCCGAAGAGCGCGAGCGCGGCATCACGATCTCGACCGCACACGTCGAGTACGAGACCGATGCGCGCCACTACGCACACGTCGATTGCCCGGGCCACGCCGACTACGTGAAGAACATGATTACCGGTGCTGCCCAGAGGGACGGCGCTATCCTCGTTGTGAACGCTGCTGACGGCCCGATGCCGCAGACCCGCGAGCACATCCTGCTGGCGCGCCAGGTTGGCGTTCCGCAGCTCGTCGTGTTCATGAACAAGGTCGATCAGGTCGACGACTCCGAGCTGCTCGAGCTGGTCGAACTGGAAGTGCGCGAGCTGCTGTCTTCGTATGACTTCGATGGTGACAACATCCCCATCGTCATGGGTTCGGCTCTGGCCGCTCTGGAAGGTCGCGACGACAACATCGGCAAGGAGAAGATCCTTGAGCTGATGAAGGCCGTTGACGAGTTCATCCCGCAGCCGCCTCGCCCGACCGACAAGCCCTTCCTGATGCCGGTCGAGGACGTGTTCTCGATCTCGGGTCGTGGTACGGTTGTGACCGGCCGCGTCGAAACCGGCATCGTCAAGGTTGGCGAGGAAGTCGAAGTCGTCGGTATCCGCAACACCCAGAAGACCGTGGTCACCGGCGTCGAAATGTTCCGCAAGCTGCTCGACCAGGGTGAAGCTGGCGATAACATCGGCGCTCTGGTTCGCGGCCTGAAGCGTGAAGACGTTGAGCGTGGTCAGGTTCTGGCCAAGCCGGGCACCGTGACCCCGCACACCGACTTCGACGCCGAAGTCTACGTGCTGTCGAAGGACGAAGGTGGCCGTCACACGCCGTTCTTCGCCAACTACCGCCCGCAGTTCTACTTCCGCACCACCGACGTGACCGGCGAAGTGATCCTTCCCGAGGGCACCGAGATGGTCATGCCGGGTGACAACGTCACGATCTCGGTCAAGTTGATCGCTCCGATCGCCATGGACGACGGCCTGCGCTTCGCTATCCGCGAAGGTGGCCGCACCGTGGGTTCGGGCGTCGTCGCCAAGATCACGAAGTAAGCTTCACAGCTCCTCGGATCATACCGAACAAGGGGCCCGGCTTCCGAAAGGAGGCCGGGCTTTTTGCTTGTGCAGCTTATCCGCTGGCATCACACCTCGCGCTTGTTTAGGAATACCGAAACGACAGAGAGACGGGGTGCTTGCCGGCGTACCTACATTTCTCACGATCAACCCTTGCGCGAATCCCTTCATGCACGTAAGGGCGCGCTTCGAATTTCTTCTGGGGCATCGCCCCTTTGCTCTTTCTCATCGGTAGGGACATGGAAGCTCAAAACATCCGCATTCGCCTCAAGGCGTTCGATCACCGCGTGCTGGATCAGGCCACCGGCGAAATCGCCGACACTGCCCGCCGCACCGGCGCTCTGATCCGTGGGCCCATCCCCCTGCCGACGAAGATCGAGAAGTTCACGGTCAACCGTGGCCCTCACATCGATAAGAAGTCGCGTGAGCAGTTTGAGGTTCGCACCTACAAACGCCTGCTGGACATCGTGCAGCCGAACGCTGCCACGGTCGACGCGCTGATGAAGCTCGATCTGGCCGCAGGCGTGAACGTCGAGATCAAGCTGGCATAAAGCCTCTTCCCGACGCGATTGTTTTGGCCTAAGGGCTACATTCCTTCCGGGCTCCTCGAGTCCGGCTCTGGCGCCAACGGCGCTACGAGACAGAGCCGCGGCGACCAAAACCCGCCGCGGACACAAGGGATACCTCCGATCTTCGGATCGGGAATGCGTCCCCCGTCTCGCTTCCGCAGGCTTCGGCCTGTTCCAGGAGGCACCCAGCCCGGACGGGGGCACGCATCGAACCAGGGCTGGACACGCCTGTCGAGATGGTCTCGGCAGGCCTCTGTTAGGAGTTATGGTCATGCGTACTGGCGTGATCGCCAAAAAAGTCGGGATGACCCGGCTTTTCCAGGAGGACGGACGGCATGTGCCGGTCACCGTCTTGGCGCTGGAAGACAACCAAGTGATTTCGGTCCGTACCTCTGACACCGACGGTTATGTCGCGGTCCAGCTCGGTGCGGGCGAAGCCAAGCAGAAGAACGTCGCCAAGCCGCAGCGTGAGCATTTCGCCAAGGCGAATGTCTCGCTCAAGCAGCGCGTGGCGGAGTTCCGCGTGGCAGACGACGCCGTGCTGGAAGTGGGCGCCACCATCGCCGCTTCGCACTTCGTTCCCGGCCAGCTGGTCGACGTAGCCGGTCACACCCAAGGTAAGGGCTTCCAGGGCGCCATGAAGCGCTGGGGCTTCGGCGGTATGCGCGCCACCCATGGTGTTTCCATCTCGCACCGTGCCCACGGTTCGACCGGCAACCGCCAGGATCCCGGCAAGGTCTTCAAGAACAAGAAGATGGCCGGCCACATGGGCGATCGCCAGCGTACGCAGCAGAACCTTGAGATCGTGCGCGTCGACGACGAGCGCGGCCTGCTTTTCGTGAAGGGCTCCGTTCCCGGCTCGAAGAACGCATGGCTGACCGTTTCGGACGCCGTCAAGGTTTCCCGTCACGCGGAAGCGCCCTACCCCGCCGGCCTGAAGCAGGCCGCCAACAGCAACGACACGGCTGCCAACACGCCTGCGGAAGAGACCGCTGCGCCTGAGGCCACCGAAGGTCAGGAGGGCTGATCGCATGAAAGTACAGGTCCTCAATCTCGACGGTTCGAACGCCAACGGCGATATCGAGCTTTCGGACGACGTGTTCGGCCTCGCGCCGCGCGCTGACATCCTCCACCGCGTTGTCACCTGGCAGCTCGAGAAGCGCCGCGGCATTGCCCGCGCCACGCGCGAGCGTTCCGACGTTGCCCGCACCGGCAAGAAGTTCGGTAACCAGAAGGGTGGCGGTACCGCTCGTCACGGCGACCGCGCTGCTCCCGTCTTCATTGGCGGTGGTAAGGCTCACGGTGCCCGTCGCCGCGAGTTCAATCCTTCGCTCAATAAGAAGGTTCGTGCACTTGGCCTGAAGATGGCTCTCTCGGCCAAGGCTCAGAGCGGCCTGATCGTGGTCGACACGCTGGACGGCGTTGAAGCCAAGACCAAGGCTCTGGCCGGTCAGTTCGCAAAGGCGAACTGGGGCAAGAAGGTCCTGGTGATCGACGGCGACGTGGTGAGCGAGAACTTCGCACGTGCCGCCGGCAACCTCGTCGGTGTGAGCGTGCTCCCTGCCGTGGGCGCCAACGTCTACGATATCCTGAAGCATGACACGCTGGTGCTGACCCGCTCGGCTGTCGAGAAGCTGGAGGCGCGTTTCGCCCCCACGGGAGTGGCTGAATAATGGCTAAGAACCAGCAGATGGATGTGCGTCATTACGACGTCATCCTCTCGCCCCACATCACCGAGAAGTCGACGATGCTTTCCGAGCATAACGCCGTCGTCTTCAAGGTGGCGGACAAGGCAAGCAAGCCCGAGATCAAGGCTGCCGTCGAAGCGCTGTTCTCCGTCAAGGTGACCGGCGTCAACACGATCGTCGTCAAGGGCAAGACCAAGCGCTGGCGCGGTAAGGAATACCGCCGCAGCGACGTGAAGAAGGCGATCGTCACGCTGGCCGAAGGCCAGTCGATTGACATCACCGAAGGCGTGCGGGGCTAACCGATGGCACTGAAGAAATATAACCCGACCAGCCCCGCTCGCCGCGGCCTGGTCCTCGTCGACAAGTCCAGCCTGCACAAGGGCAAGCCCGTTAAGGCTCTGACCGAAGGCAAGCACAAGACTGGTGGCCGCAACAACAAGGGCCATGTGACTTCGCGCGGCATCGCCGGTGGTCACAAGCAGAAGTACCGCTACATCGACTTCAAGCGTCGCAAGTGGGACCAGCCTGCCACGGTCGAGCGTCTGGAATACGATCCCAACCGCACCGCGTTTATCGCTCTCGTCAAGTACGAAGATGGCGAACTGGCCTACATCCTGGCGCCGCAGCGCTTGGGCGTTGGCGATCAGGTCGTCGCCGGTGAAAAGACCGACGTGAAGCCTGGCAACGCAATGTTGCTGGCGCAGATGCCCGTCGGTACGATCTGCCACAACGTCGAGATGAAGCCCGGCAAGGGCGGCCAGATCGCCCGTTCGGCCGGTACTTACGTGCAGGTCGTCGGTCGTGACCGCGGCATGGTCATCGTTCGCCTGAACTCGGGCGAGCAGCGTTACCTTCGCGGCGATTGCATGGGCACGGTCGGTGCGGTGTCGAACCCCGACAACGCCAACCAGACCCTCGCCAAGGCCGGTCGCAAGCGCTGGATGGGTCGTCGCCCGTTGACGCGCGGTGTCGCCAAAAACCCGGTCGACCACCCGCACGGTGGTGGTGAAGGCCGGACCTCGGGTGGTCGTCATCCGGTCACGCCTTGGGGCAAGCCGACGAAGGGTGCTCGCACTCGTCACAACAAGCAGACGGACAAGATGATCATCCGTT
Organism: uncultured Novosphingobium sp.; assembly: GCF_964277725.1. Taxonomy (NCBI): domain Bacteria; kingdom Pseudomonadati; phylum Pseudomonadota; class Alphaproteobacteria; order Sphingomonadales; family Sphingomonadaceae; genus Novosphingobium; species uncultured Novosphingobium sp. The sequence continues at coordinate 18,463 of NZ_CAXYKL010000050.1, forward strand.
CGCGTCACGCCAAGAAGAAGAGGTAAGTCACGATGGCACGTTCCGTCTGGAAAGGCCCCTTCGTCGACCTCTACCTTCTCAAGAAGGCCGAAGTCGCGCAGGATGCCGGCACCCGCGCTGGTCCGATCAAGACCTGGTCGCGTCGCTCCACCATTCTCCCGCAGTTCGTGGGCCTGACGTTCCAGGTCTACAACGGTCACAAGTTCATCCCCGTCGCGGTGAACGAGGACATGGTCGGTCATAAGCTGGGTGAGTTCGCTCCCACCCGCAGCTTCCCCGGCCACGCCGCCGACAAGAAGGGCAAGCGCTGATGAGCAAGCAACCAGCACCCCGTCGCGTCGGTGACAAGGAGGCTCTGGCCGTCAACACCACGATCCGTGGTTCGGCGCAGAAGCTCAACCTCGTTGCCGGCCTGATTCGCGGCCGCCGCGCCGAGGATGCGATGAACATTCTCGCCTTCTCCAAGAAGGGCATGGCCGACGAGGCTCGCAAGGTTCTCGCATCGGCAATCGCCAACGCGGAAAACAACCACAACCTGGACGTCGACGCGCTCGTCGTGGCCGAGGCTTCGGTGGGCAAGTCGATCACGATGAAGCGTTTCCACGCTCGCGGTCGCGGCAAGTCCACTCGCATCCTCAAGCCGTTTTCGCGCCTGCGGATCGTCGTTCGCGAAGTCGAGGAGGCCTGAGCCATGGGTCACAAGTCGAACCCCATCGGTCTGCGCCTGCAGATCAACCGCACCTGGGACAGCCGCTGGTTCTCTGAAGGTCGTGAATACGCCGGCATGCTTGAGGAAGACCTCAAGATGCGCAAGTTCATCATCGAAACCCTGCCCCAGGCAGCGATCTCCAAGGTGGTGATCGAGCGTCCTGCCAAGCTGTGCCGCGTGTCGATCTTTGCCGCCCGCCCGGGCGTCATCATCGGAAAGAAGGGCGCGGACATCGAGAAGCTGCGCAAGCAGCTCGCCGCGATGACCAAGAGCGACGTGAAGCTCAACATCGTCGAGATCCGTAAGCCGGAAGTCGATGCCAAGCTCGTCGCCCAGGGTATTGCCGATCAGCTGATCCGTCGTGTCGCGTTCCGTCGCGCCATGAAGCGGGCCATGCAGTCCGCGATGCGCCTTGGCGCAGAAGGCGTGAAGATCATGTGCGGCGGCCGTCTGGGCGGCGCCGAGATTGCCCGTGTCGAGCAGTACCGTGAAGGCCGCGTGCCATTGCACACCCTGCGCGCCAACATCGACTATGCCGAAGCCGAGGCGCTGACCGCTTATGGCATCATTGGCATTAAGGTGTGGGTCTTCAAGGGCGAGATCCTTGGGCATGACCCGATGGCGACGGACCGGCTGATGATGGAGGCTCAAACCTCCGGCGTCCGTCCGGCACGCTGAGCAGTAGGATAGAGTAAGCACCATGCTGCAACCGAAAAAGACCAAGTTCCGCAAGGCCTTCAAGGGCCGCATCCACGGCAACGCCAAGGGTGGCACGGATCTGAACTTTGGCTCCTACGGCCTCAAAGCCATGGAACCGGAGCGGATTACCGCCCGCCAGATCGAAGCCGCCCGTCGCGCCATCACGCGCCACATCAAGCGTCAGGGACGCCTGTGGATCCGCGTGTTCCCCGACGTGCCGGTTTCGAAGAAGCCTGCCGAAGTTCGCCAGGGTAAGGGTAAGGGCGCGAACGAATACTGGGCAGCCCGCGTGAAGCCGGGTCGCATCCTGTTCGAGCTGGACGGCGTTGCCGGCCCCCTCGCCGCCGAAGCCTTCAGCCGCGCCGCGATGAAGTTGCCGATCAAGACCAAGGTCGTCGCCCGCCTTGGCGACACGTCGCACCTGGGAGGTGAGTGATGGCCAAGTTCGAGGATCTCAGCGCCAAGACTGATGACCAGCTCAAGGACGATCTGTCCGAGCTGAAGCGCGAGCAGTTCAACCTGCGTTTCCAGGCGGCTACGAGCCAGCTCGAGCGTCCGGCTCGGATCAAGGAAGTCCGTCGCGACATCGCCCGCATCAAGACGCTGCAGACGCAGCGCTCTGCCGACGCGGCGAAGTAAGGAGACCAACGATGCCCAAGCGTATTCTGACGGGGACCGTGGTTTCCGACAAGACTGACAAGACCGTGACCGTGCTCGTCGAGCGCAAGGTGAAGCACCCGCTATACGGGAAGATCATCCGGCGCTCGAAGAAGTACCACGCCCATGACGAGGACAACGCCTACCACACTGGTGAGCGGGTCCGGATCGAGGAGACCAAACCGATCTCTAAGACCAAGTCGTGGAAGGTGCTCGATCGCCTGCAGGCGAGCAAGGGTACCGCTCTCGAGGCAAACCTCGACGTGGACAACGCCCGCTAATCTGCTATGGGCGCCGTTCCCCGGCGCCCATTCAGGCATTTTGCCGGGCTCGAAGTATTTTTGGAACTGCCGGACTTGTTCCGGCAAGCCGTTGAGAAGGAACCGGATCTATGATCCAGATGCAATCCAATCTCGACGTCGCGGACAACAGCGGCGCCAAGCGCGTCCAGTGCATCAAAGTGCTGGGCGGGTCTAAGCGTCGGTTCGCGGGTGTCGGAGACATCATCGTGGTGTCGATCAAGGAGGCGCAGCCGCGCGCCCGCGTCAAGAAGGGCGACGTTCACCGCGCTGTGATCGTTCGTACCCGCAAGGACGTGCGTCGCACCGATGGCAGCGTGATCCGCTTTGATTCGAATGCGGCCGTGCTGATCAACAAGAACGAGGAGCCGATCGGCACTCGTATCTTCGGCCCCGTCGTTCGCGAACTTCGCGGCCGTGGCTTCATGAAGATCATCTCGCTCGCTCCGGAGGTGCTGTAATGGCCGCCGCTAAGATCAAGAAGGGCGACTCCGTCGTCGTTCGTTCGGGCAAGGACAAGGGCCGCACCGGCACCGTCGTTCAGGTCATGCCGAAGGATGGCAAGGTCGTGGTAGAGGGCATCAACGTGATGACCCGTCACCGCAAGCCCAGCCAGACCAACCCGCAAGGTGGTATTGACCGCCTGCCCGCTCCGATGGCGATCAGCAAGGTCGGCCTGGCCGATCCCAAGGATGGCAAGGCGACACGCGTGCGCTTCGAAACCAAGGACGGCAAGAAGGTCCGCGTGGCCGTGAAGTCCGGGGAGACGATCGATGGCTGATAAGTACACTCCGCGCCTCCGCTCCAAGTACGAGGCCGAGATCGCCAAGGCGATGACCGAGAAGTTCGGTTACAAGAACGTGATGCAGGTTCCCCGGATCGAGAAGATCACGCTCAACATGGGCGTGGGCGAGGCGAGCCAGGACAAGAAAAAGGTCACGACCGCCGCCGCCGAAATGGAGGCGATTGCTGGCCAGAAGCCTGTGATTACCAAGGCGCGCAAGTCGATCGCGCAGTTCAAGCTGCGTGAAGGCATGCCGATCGGTTGCAAGGTCACCTTGCGCCGTGAGCGCATGTACGAGTTCCTCGACCGTCTGGTCACGATCGCGATGCCCCGCATCCGCGACTTCCGTGGCCTGAACCCGAAGTCGTTCGACGGCCGCGGGAACTATGCGATGGGCTTGAAGGAGCAGATCATCTTCCCAGAGATCAGCTACGACAAGATCGACAAGGTGCGTGGCATGGACATCATCGTCACCACCAGCGCGAAGACCGATGACGAAGCGCGCGAGCTGCTGCGTCTGTTCGGTTTCCCGTTCCCGGCAGAAGCTGCCGAAGAAAAGCAGGCCGCGTGAGCGGTCGAATGAAGAGAGCTTAAGTCCATGGCGAAACTGAGTTCCGTGAATAAGAACGAGCGTCGCAAGAAGCTCGTCAAGAAGTATGCCGGCAAGTATGCGGCCCTGAAGGCCGTTGCCGACGACACCTCCCTCGACGAGACCGAGCGTCTGATTGCCCGCCTCAAGCTGGCCGAAATCCCGCGTAACGCCAACCCGACCCGGGTTCGCAACCGTTGCGCCACGACCGGCCGCCCGCGTGGCTACTACCGCAAGTTCGGTATCAACCGCATCGAGATCAGAAACCTTGGCAACAAGGGCCTGATCCCCGGTCTGGTCAAGTCGAGCTGGTAAGGATCATTTGAAATGGCTTTGACCGATCCCCTGGGTGATATGCTCACCCGCATCCGCAACGGCCAGCAGGCGAAGAAGGATTCCGTCCTCTCGCCCGCTTCGAAGCTGCGCTCGCGCGTGCTCGAGGTGCTGCAGCGCGAAGGTTATATCCGTGGCTTCAGCGATGACGCTACCGGTGCCCACCCGCAGCTGCGTATTGAGCTGAAGTATTTCGAGGGCGAACCCGCTATCAAGCACATCGCCCGTGTCTCCAAGCCGGGCCGCCGCGTCTACTCGGGTTCCAAGGAACTCCCGGTGATCCGCAACGGCCTTGGCATCACCATCGTCTCGACGCCGCGTGGCGTGCTTTCGGATGCCGAAGCGCGTACGCAGAACGTCGGTGGCGAAGTGCTTGCGGAGGTGTTCTGATGAGCCGCATCGGCAAGCGTCCCGTCGCGATCCCCAGTGGGGTGACCGCCGACATCAAGGACGGTATCCTCTCGGTGAAGGGCCCCAAGGGCACCCTTACCCTCACCATGCGCGACGAGATCAGCTACACGCTCGACGACGGCGCGATTTCGGTCAAGCCGGCGAACGACACCAAGGAAGCGCGTGCTTTCTGGGGCATGCAGCGCACCCTTGTTTCGAACCTCGTTGAGGGCGTGACGACGGGCTTTACCAAGACACTCGAGATCACCGGTGTCGGCTACCGCGCCAACTCGCAGGGGAAGACCCTGAAGTTGCAGCTCGGCTATTCGCATGATGTCGACATCGCGGTGCCGGAAGGCATCGAGATCAAGACGCCGGACAACACCACGATCGAGATTTCTGGCAACGACAAGCAGAAGGTCGGCCAGATCGCGGCTGAGATCCGTCGCTGGCGCAAGCCTGAGCCTTACAAGGGCAAGGGCATCAAGTACCGTGGCGAGTACATCTTCCGCAAGGAAGGGAAGAAGAAGTAATGGCCAAGCTCAACCTCTTCGATCGCCGCAAGCGTCGCGTTCGTACGTCGCTGCGTGCGCGCTCGGGCAGCCGCCCTCGCCTTTCGGTGCACCGCACCGGTCGTCACATCTATGCGCAGATCATCGACGATGCGCAGGGCCGTACGCTCGCTGCCGCCAACACGCTTGGTGCCAAGGGCACCGACATGGAAGCCGCGACCCGCGTGGGTCAGCAACTGGCCGAGAAGGCCAAGGCTGCTGGCGTCACTGCAGTCGTGTTCGACCGTGGTGGTTTCCTGTTCCACGGCCGCGTCAAGGCGCTGGCCGAAGCCGCCCGTGAAGGCGGGCTGGAGTTCTGATGATGGCAGACGAAAACAACAACGAGCAGCCGATCGCGGCTGAAGCACCCCAGGGTGTCGATGCAGCGCCCGAAGCCGGTAACGGCTACCAGGGCCAGGGCGGCTTCGGCGGCGGCCAGGGTGGCGGTCGCGGTGGAAACCGTGGCGGCGGCGGTAGTCGTGGCCGTGGTGGCGACAACCGCGGCGGTGGCCGTGGCGGTAACGATCGTGGCGGCCGTGGCCGTGACGACCGTCGTGGTCGCGGTGGCGACGATGATGGTGGTGAGGAGCTGATCGAAAAGCTCGTCCACATCAACCGCGTCTCCAAGACCGTCAAGGGAGGCAAGCGCTTCGGTTTCGCCGCGCTGGTCGTGGTGGGCGATGGCAAGGGCCGTGTCGGCTTCGGTCACTCGAAGGCGCGCGAAGTGCCTGAGGCGATCACGAAGGCGACCGCTTCCGCCAAGAAGAAGATGGTGCGTGTTCCCCTCAAGGAAGGACGCACTCTGCATCACGACGGCAAGGGCCACTTCGGCGCCGGTCGCGTGAATGTGCGCACGGCGCCTGCGGGTACCGGCATCATCGCCGGCGGTCCGATGCGCGCCGTGTTCGAGAGCCTGGGCGTTCATGACGTGGTGACCAAGTCGGTCGGCACTTCGAACCCCTACAACATGATCCGCGCTACCTTCGACGCGCTGACCAGCCAGACTTCGCCGAAGTCGGTTGCGCAGCGTCGTGGCAAGAAGGTTGCCGACCTGCTCGGCCGCGGTGGTGCTTCCGAGGTAGAGGCTGAAGCCGCTGCCGAAGCAATCGCGGAGTAAGCGACATGGCAACCATCAAGATCAAGCAGATCGGTTCGCCGATCCGCCGCCCTGAGAGTCAGAAGAAGATTCTCATCGGTCTGGGCCTCGGCAAGATGCATCGCGTCGTCGAGCGTGAGGATACCGCCGAAGTGCGCGGCGCGATCGCCAAGCTGCCGCACATGGTGGCAATCGTCGACTAAGACGGTTTTCGCCAAAGTGGAATGCAAATCAGCCCCGGCCACAAGCCGGGGCTTTTTTGTTATCCGAGGCACTCTGTTGGCCGTCGTTGGCCGTCATTGAGCTGGGGGCTCGGGATTAATACTCACGCCTGACTTGGCGGCTTGTGAGGTATTGTCCGGCTAAGCCGCGCTCGTGAACGAGGCGGAAATCATGATGACACGCAACACCACCGCCCTCTCGGCGAAAGCCTGGCGCGATGCCCTGGACGAACTCGCTTTGGTAGCCAGTGCCAGCGGGGTCGCTGCGACCAAGGACAGGCTGAGCGAACTGGTTATCCTGCTGATGCTCGCGCCTGAGCCCCATATGCTGCTGGGGGTCAACGCGATCGCGCCTGATCGACTTCGCGCGCTCGTGGACGTCGAAGCATTCGATACGGCGCTGATGGCGATGCTGGGCAGTCCACTCGGCTTCCTGCTCTCACGCGGCCAGGACGGGGAGAGTTTGGCGACAATAGCTCTGCCCGGTGCTCTGCAGGAACAGTCCGCCTCGGGCGCGAGCCCTGCACTGGCGCTCATCGCCGCACTCGCACTGTCGCTAGGAAACCGCCGCTCTCTAACACAGTCCATGCGATCGCAGGCCCAGCCTGCGGAGCGTTGCGTCCTTCACTAAGACGGTCGCCCCAACGAAAAAGGGCGGGCGATCCGCTCGCCCGCCCCCTTCGGTTACAGAGAAAACGTCAGAGGGCGATAACGCCCCCGTCATCCTTGGTAATGGCAACGATCGCCGAGCGCGGGCGCACGGTCGCGGCGACGCTGGCGTTGCCCTGCGAGTCCGGCCAGTGGCTGGAAGGAGCCGCGGGGGTACCTTCTTCGCCCGGATGCTGAATGCCGACGAACAGCGTGCGGCCGTCCGGCGTCATGTCGATCCCGGTGATCTCGCACTGCACCGGGCCCACCAGGAAGCGGCGCAGCGTGGCCGCAGTGGCTGATGCACCAGCGAAGGTCGCCTGCATGGCAGTCGCGCCGGTGGAGTCCTTGTTGGTAATGGTCTTAGCAGCGCCGTCGCCAACCGTCCCGGGGATCGCGGCGAGCAGCATGCAGTTCGTGCGATCCGTCAGCGCGCCGTCGTCCGTCTCGATCCACAAGACCGGCTTGACTTGGCCCAGCGCGTTCGTTGGGCGTGAGAAGTACAGGCCGTCCGGGCTGGAGAAGTCGTTTTCGGCAGTCAGGCCCGAGATGTTCACATCCGCGTTTGCGTCTGCCGAATCCGCGCCGAACAGGTAGATGTCCCAGCGGAAGCTGGTTGCCGCCTGATCGTCGCCCGCTTCACGCAGGCGAATGATATGGCCGTTGGGGTTGCCGTACTGTGCCGTGTTCGCCGATCCCTTCGGATCGTTGTAGTGACGCGGATTGGCGGCATCGGTGCCCGCGAGCGGGCGACCAGCTGCGTTGTTGTTGGTCAGCGTCAGATAGATTTCGCCCGTCGCCGGATTGCCGGCGGTCCACTCCGGACGATCCATCGGCGTTGCCTTCACCGCGTCGGCGGCGAGACGGCAATTGACGAGGATGTCGGCCTGATCGGCAAAGGCATACGTTGCCAGATCAGGAACCTGACCGAACACCAGCGGAAGCCACTGGCCATTACCATCCGCGTTGAACTTGGCGACATAAAGCGTGCCGGCATCAAGGTACTTGTCACCCATGGCGATGCGGTTGCCCGAGTTGGCGTCAGCCTGCGCGAAGGTGGTGTTCGACACGAACTTGTAGAGATACTCGCGGCGCGAATCGTCGCCCATGTAGACCGCCAGCTTCTTGCCGGGGACGGCCTGGACGAAGGCACCCTCATGACCACAGCGTCCCAACGCGGTGCGCTTGCGCGGCGTCGACGAGGGATCGTAGGGGTCGATCTCTACCACCCAGCCGAACTGGTTGGGCTCGTTGCGGAAGTCCTGCTTGGCATCGTCCGCCTTGGCGCGCGCGTCCCAGCGGGTGAACAAGGTGTCGCTGGTGGCGACCGACGACCAACCGTAGTTGCCGGTGGTGCTGGTCACGCCGTAGCGCGACAAGGCCACGCGCTCCTTGGCGGAGCGCTTCGCGGTATCCGTGCCTGCGCCCGACCCGTCGCGGCGGAAATAGCCGGCCCAGTTCTCTTCGCACGTCAGGTTGGTCGCCCAAGGCGTGATGCCATTGGCGCAATTGTTGATCGTGCCGCGGCCCTTGCTGCCATCGGGCGAGAATGCGGTGGAGAGCAAGGCTGAGCCTGCCGCCGGCCCCGTGAACTGCATAGGCGTCGCCGGCGTGATACGGCGATTGAAAGCGCTGGTGGGCACATAGCTCCACTTGCGATTGCCGGCATCGGCATATTCGCTGACGCTGACGCCGTGGGCCATCATCTCCTTGAGCGCCTCGCCCTGCGGACGGCGGCCGCTGGCATCCGTGGTCGGACCGGCGGGGTGGAGATACTGGACGTTCAGATTTTCGTGGTTCTGCACCATCAGGCCGCGCGTGCTGCTGCTGTCGTCGCGCGCGCCCGAGCTGCCGAGGCCGAAGAAGTGCAGCGCATCGCCATGATCGCCGATGCGCTTGTCGAAGTCTGCATCGGTGCCGTTGTTGGCGTAAGCCGAAAGGCCCGCCGCGAGCGGATCGCCCAGACGCGTCATCACCGTGACCGAGTATCCGGCGGGAACGGTGACGATATCATTGAGGTTCTTGGCCACGGCCGCGAAGCCCAGGACGGCCGGGTTGACGCGAACCGTGCTGCGAGCGCTGGCGTTCAAGCCGCCACTTCCGATGTTGGCGCCATAGGCGAAGACCAGGTCCGTGCCGGTGCTGACCGCTGGGGCGATGAAGGTGGCGGTGGTATCGTCCACCCGCGTGAGGGTTACGGCGGGGCCGCTGATCTGGGTCCAGGTGCCGGTGACGGTCTGGCTCGATACGGTGACGGTCAGCGTGACCACGCGGCCGGCGCTGGTCGCGGCGACGTTGCCCGGCGTCAGCACCGGGCCGTTCGATAGATTGTCATCACCGCCGCACGCCGACAGCATGGTGGTGCCGAACACCGCCATGCCGGTCGCGCCCAAGCCGCCCATCAGCGCCTTGCGACGCGAGAAGCGCTCGGCCGCCAGGCTCTCCAGCGACGGTTCCAGGCTGCGGTTGGTATCGACATCACCATCGGTATAGCCGGTGATGGAAACGGAATTGGTCATGGTGTCCCCCGGGCTCTATTGCCGGGGCTCTCCTATGGCCAGACCATGACAGGATTGCGCACATTGCGTGACAGTTCCGAGGCAACGACCCCCGAACACAGGAGCCCTCACACCGCCGGGTACACGCCCTCCAGCACGCGCTCGAAATGCCGCTTCACCCGCGCGTTACACGTGCACGCCCGCTGCAAAAGGGCGTGCGCGTCCGTCACCTCGATGCCGCCCCGGCGCGTGCGGACGATGCCATCGAGCTTGAAGCGCTGCACCACCCGGCTCGCGTAACTGCGGCCAATGCCCATCATCGCCGCCAGTTGCTCCTGGGTCATCGCGATATCATTGCGGCCGATGCGCTCGGTCGCCGCGATCAACCACTTGGCGGCGCGCTGCTCTATCGTATGAATCGCGTTGCAGGCGATCGACTGGAAAACCTGCGCCATCATGCAATCGGCGTAGCGGGTGAACAGCGCATCCACTGCTGGAGAAGAGCGCTTGATCCGCTCCAACCGATCGAGCGGGATACGATAAAACGCTCCTCCGTTCATCACATTGGCACGAGCGAACGACGGCGCGATCCCGGCGCTGACGATGCCGCCAAGCGCGCCTTCCCGTCCTACCATCAACGTCTCAACGATCGAGCCATCGTCGGTAAGCACAAAGTACGAGGCGATCGAGGCACCGAGCGGGAAGTAACAAAAATCGACGTTCTGATCTGGCTCATAGAGAAGATCGCCCGTGGTGAAATGCACTTCGGTCAATTGATCAAAAAGAACTTGTCGATCATTCTGACTTAGCACGTTCAACAGTTCGCTTTGATCGAGCATCGACCTCTCCCACAGCGTCAGATTACGCGCATTGGGCGCAAAACGGGGGTTAAGCGCAGTAGTTCCACAGCATGCATTTTGGGGCAGGCCACGGCACCGATGGTCGTATCTGTTTTCGTTAACGAAGACCCCATTAAGGGCATGGAGACGACCTTTAACGCACTGCAGTTGCAGCAAATCGGTGGACAACCTCAGGTGATTGCAGCAAAGAGAAGCGTGGAGACTTATTCACTTAACATGCAACCGTTGCTCAATCATTTGCGTGAGGCGACCTCCGCTTCGCATGATCGCCTGGACACCGCATTCGGATCGCTGGACCTCAGCGAACGCGCGGATTACGCACGCTTCCTCGCTGGCCACGCGATCGGCATGTCGGCGCTGTTTCCGGCCTTCCGCACATTCGTCGAGCGAGATCTTGGCACCCCCTGCCCTGATTATCCCGCCATGCTGAGCAGTGATCTAGCGACGCTGGGAATCGATGCCGGCGACCTGCCCAATATTGCCGTGTCTGATGGGCTCACTCCCCTTGCGACTGCATACGTTCTGGCCGGCTCACGGCTGGGCCTCGCGATGATCCGCCGCAACGGCTATTGGGGCAAGGCGCAAGGCCATCCCTCCGCCTATATGGAGGATGAGCATGGGCAGGCGATCTGGAAGGACGTGGTCGCCCGGTTGAAGCAGTCGCAACTTACCGAGGGCGAGGCTGCTCCCGAACGGGCAGGCGCGATCGCCGCATTCGATACGTTCAGCGAAGCCTTCGCCGCCAGCGCCCCGGCGACCGCGCAATAGTCATGGCGGACGGCATGCATCAGGTCGACCTTTCGACCTGCGATCTCGAACCGATTCACATCATCGGTCGTATCCAGAGCTTCGGCTGGTTGATGTCGTTCTCCAGCGACTGGATCATCAACCACGCCTCGCAGAATTGCGACCAGATCTTCGGCGCGCCGGCGATGGACATGATCGGTCGGCCCGCGACGCAATTTATCGCCGCCAGCGCGCTGCACGATATCCGTACTCGGCTGCAGATCCTGGGTTCTGCCGACTCGGTGGAGCGGATGTTTGGCCTCGATCTGATGGAGGACGGGCGCGCGTTCGATGTCGCGCTGCATGCCTCGGGGCGGTCCTTCATCCTCGAGATCGAGGAGAGCGAGGCGGGTAACCGCCGCGATTACGTCAGCTACGTCCGCCCGATGATTGATCGCATGCGCAAGGCGGGCACAACGGAGCAACTCTGTGCGGCGGCGGCGCGTCATCTGCGTGGGCTGACCGGTTTCGACCGGGTGATGATCTACCGCTTCGAGCCGAGCGGCGCGGGCGAGGTTATCGCCGAGAGCCTGAACGGCACTGTCGACAGCTTCCACGGCCTGCATTTTCCCGCCTCGGACATTCCTGCCCAGGCGCGGCGGCTCTACGCGCGGAATATTCTACGCATCATCACCGACATCGACGATCCGACGGTGCCAGTGGTTCCGGCGACGAATCCCAACGGCGAGCCGCTCGATCTGTCGATGAGCGGGCTGCGCGCCGTCTCCCCGATTCACATCGAATACCTGCGCAACATGGGCGTGAAGGCCTCCATGTCGGTATCGATCATGCAGCGAGGCAAGCTGTGGGGCCTGATGGCGTGCCATCACTATTCCCCCCTCCGCCTGTCCTACGCGATCCGCACCGCGGCCGAACTGTTCGGTGAATTCTTCTCGTATATGCTGGATCAACGCGAGAGCGACTACGCCTTTGAAAAGCGTGGCGATTCCATGCGCCTGCATGACGAAATCATGGCGCGTGTCGCAGGTGGCGACTCGCTGCTCAGCGCTTTTGAGGATTTCGCCGATTCGATCGGCAAGGTTATCCCTTTCGACGGTATCGTCGGATGGGTAGACGGCCAGTTCATGGCGCGCGGCTCCACCCCCACGCAGCCGCAGTTTGAGGCCCTGGCGCGATTCCTCAACACTGCCGGTGCCAGCACCGTATGGTCGACCGACAATATCACGTTGGTATATCCGCCCGCGCACGATTTTGCCGAGCAGGCGTCGGGCCTGCTGGCGCTACCCGTGTCACGCAGCCCGCGCGACTATATCGTGCTGTTTCGCAAGGAACATCTGACCCAAGTCTACTGGGCGGGCAATCCGGAGAAGTCGATCGAGTTCGGCCCGAACGGCCCGCGCCTGACACCGCGAAAGAGCTTTGACCTCTGGAAGGAGGAGCGCCGGGGGTATTCGCTGCCTTGGACACCGGAACAGATTTCCGCCGCCGAGTCGCTCCGCGTCACGTTGCTGGAAGTCGTGCTGAGGCTGGCCGACGCCGCCAATGCCGAACGGGAGCAAGCCGGCAAGCAGCAGGACATGCTCATCGCCGAGCTGAACCACCGCGTTCGCAACATCTTGAACCTCATTCGCGGTTTGGTCACGCAGTCGAAGGAAGGCGCGACCACCATCGATCAGTTCGCCGAGATTATCGGCAGCCGCATCCACGCCCTCGCCCGTGCGCACGATCAGGTGACGCAGACGGACTGGTCGCCTTCGTCGCTCTACAATCTCATTCGCACTGAGACAGACGCCTACGCCAGCGACAGCGCCGATCGCGTTCGCATCGAGGGGCCGGACGCGCTGGTCGCGCCCAATGCCTTCACCACGTTAGCTCTCGTCATCCATGAGATGATGACCAATTCGTGCAAGTACGGCTCGTTGTCGGACTCGCGCGGCCATGTCGCCATCAGCATCAGCAATGGCGATGACGGTTCGCTGGAGATCGACTGGTCGGAAGTCGACGGCCCCGAAGTGAAAACCCCGACCCGTCGCGGGTTCGGATCTACCATCATCGAACGGACCATTCCGCACGAACTGAGCGGCATCGCCACGATCGACTACCCGAAGAGCGGCGTTCGCGCCACCTTCGTCATCCCCGGCGAGCACATCGCCGCTTACAACACCCCCATGCCTTCTTCCTACGAGGTACCTTTGTCCCCTGCGGATGTCCGGGAGAATGCGCCCGAACTGTTCTCGGCATCGGCGCTCATCGTGGAAGACAATGTCATCATCGCGATGGAGGCGGAGGACGTCTTGCGCGACCTGGGCTTTTCCAGTTGCCATATCGTCGGATCGGTGCGGACAGCGCGCCAGGTCATCGAGGAAGAGACGATCAGTTTCGCGATGCTCGACGTGAACCTGGGCAAGGAAACGAGCGAAGAGATCGCCGAGTTGCTGCGCGATAAGGGCGTGCCCTTCATCTTCGCCAGTGGTTACGGAGATCGTTCGTTCACCACGTCGCGGTTTGAGGGCGTCCCGGTGATCACCAAGCCTTATTCGGAGCGGGACATTAGCCTGGCTATCGCTCGCTTGAAGCAGGCCTGAGGCGATACCGCCCTTACCCGCCGCGGTTCAGAGCCACTACGGGCAAACGGTTTCCAGGAAATCGACCAAGCCGCGTTCTTCGCGCGATAGCCATTGCGTGGCGCGCGGCAGCTTTTCCGGCATGACCGGAGCCTCCGTGCCGCC
>NZ_CAXYKL010000051.1:0-11990 GCF_964277725.1 uncultured Novosphingobium sp.
TGATTGAAACCCATCAGCTGGAACTTGCCCCAACTGGCGGATTCCAGCGCCGCCTTGCGGTCTAGCGCGATGGCGCGGCGCAGGCGATCGTATTCGCGCACACCGCCCAGATATCCCCCACGCTCGATATGCGAGATGTTGGGATGAGCGGCACTGAACCGCCCCTTCGTCCGCCGGTGGAAGACATGCCGCTCGAACAGGATCTTGGGCCGACCGTCAGGCAGAAATCCGCCACCCGCACTTTCCACCGAAGCGACGGCGCGCAAGGCCGCCACCGAGCAGCCAAGATCCCGGGCCGCGCGCGCATAGTCCGCATCACGCAGCGGCACCGGGTTGCCCTTGAACTCATCCGCCATGTCCACTTCCCTCGTCGCGACGACCATTCCGGAGGTAACGCGGCGGTGTCCGTGTAGGAAAGTGGTTTAACGGCGGCCCCGCTCCGGGATCAAAGTCGCGCGCGAACGCCCACGAAGCCCGAACGCCCGGCGACGCCGTAGCCGCTGACGACCTCGTATTTCTCGTCCGTCAGGTTTTCGATCCGACCGAACAAATCCAGATGCTCGTTGATCGGCAAGCTGGCGCGCACGGTGCCGGTGGCATAGCCTTTTAACGCGGAGAAATTGCCCGCGCTGCTGTAGCTGCCGCTGACCATGCGCAGATCACCGCCCAGCACCAGACCGGCAAGCGGGCTGGTCCAGTCCGCCGACATCGTCAGCGCGTGACGGGGACGGCGTGCAAGGTCGGTGCCCTCGTTGAAATCACCGGCGGTGCGATTGGTGGCCTTGACGTATGTGTAAGCCGCCTGGGCACGCATCCGCTCGCTGACTTGCGCGCCCAGTTCCAATTCGAACCCGGTGGCGCGGGCCCGGCCGATGTTCTGGTAATAGCCAAAACGCCCGTCGTTGCAGAGCACGTTCCCATCCGGGCAGAACGCGAAGTCGATCAGGTTGCGGCTGTCACGCCGGAAACCCGTGAGCGCGAAATGCAGGGGGCCGTTGCGATCGCCATACTCGATCCCGGCGTCGTAGTTGCGGCTGCGCTCAGGATTGACCAACGGATTGCCGTATTCGGAGAACAGCTGATAGAGCGTCGGCACTTTGAAGCCTTCACCGTAGGAAGCCCGCACACGCCACTGATCGACGACGATAAAGCTGCCGTTCGCACCGAACGTCCACTGTCCGCCGAAGCGTGAATGATCGTCGTAGCGCACGCCGCCCGCCAGCGTCGCGCGATCGCCGTACCAGCCCAGCAGCGCGTGGCCGCTGGAAATGCCGGCTTTGTTACGACCCCCGGAGGTGTCGATGCGCGACCATTCGTGATCGGCACCGAAATCGAGGCGGATATCCTGCATGATGCGCCAGGCCCCGAACAACTCTGCGCGGCGCGTCTGGCCTTGGGTATTGGCGGTATCACCGAAGTAGCTCGGCCCGAAGTAGCGGCGGCGGGTGTCGGATATCTGGTAGCCGGCGTTCAGGTCCAGCGCCTCGGAGGTCCACGCCAGACCCGCGCGACCACCGATCTCGCGGGTCTTCTGATAATCGGGCGTATCGATCAGGCCGAAGGGCGGATTGAAGTCGAACCCATCGATGTCGAGCTTGCCGTGCGTGTAGCGGCCGACGATGTTGGCGGTCAGGCCGGGGGCGATATCCACATGCGCGCGCCCGCCCGCGCGCCATTGGCGGAACCCGTCACGCTCGGTGCCACTGGCCGCCTGGCTGATGCCGTCGGTGCGCAAGTATCCGCCGTTCAGGGTGACGCCATAGCCATTGCCGGTGACGCCACCGGTCACCTGCCCGTCAAAGGAATCGCGCGCACCATATTCGGCGCGGGCTTCCAGACCGTTTACGTCGCGCGAGGTCAGGGCGAGGACGCCGCCGATCGCGTCCGATCCCCAGATGACTGAGTTGGACCCGCGCAGCAATTCGATCTTGCCAAGTCCACCCGTCGTCAAGTTACCGAAATCGTAGCCGCCGCTCGGGGCTGCGACGTCAGCCACGCGGATACCATCGACCATGACGAGCAACTGCTGCGAGTTGGCGCCGCGCACGAACAGGCTGGTTTGCGAACCGATGCCGCCAGCACGCGCGATGGTGAGACCGGGAAGGCGCTCCAGCACCCGGGTGATGTCCGGCCCCTGGACCGCATCGATTTCTTCGCGACCGATGACGCTGATCGGCTGCCCGCTCAAGTCCACACGCGCGGCGCTGCCGGTGCCGACAACGGCGATCAGGGTGTCACGGACGCGATCGGCAACGGTGACCTCTCCGGCCTCCTGGGCCATGGCCGGGACGGAGAAAGCCAGCGCAGATGACAGCAAAAACAGGTACTTCATGGATAAACCTCCCACCTTGAACGACATGCCGTTCATGGCAAGAGGGCCCGCGCGCATCCCTCATGGGCGCGCAAGTCCACGCTGCAGCCGGTACTCCCGCCCGGTGCGGAACGACCGTCAAATCGGGCAGGTCTCCTGGCTCCCGGGTCACGGCCTGCCCTCGCCTTCCCGGAGGCGCGATGGCCGCCAGTGGCATCGGTGAGTGCAGGCTCTCCGGTCACAGTTGCGGGAGCAGCTTCGGGTTTACACCGAAATTCCCTCTTCGGTCCGGCAAGCCGGACGACCCCTGACGTGGCCGTGCTGCTAGTCGCGCGGGGAAGGGCCCGCAAGTGCAGGAAGGACACGGTGCCGCGCCAAACTTCGCGATTGGATGGGAGAACTCGTTAACGGGTTAAGCCTATCGCGAAGCGATGTACCGCATCGGGACGCCGCCCAGACCCTTGCTGCACGCGCATTCGCGCGGCGCTATGCGCATGGTCGAGATTCTCTTGATCGATATTTCATGACATTGTCGCTGTCCCAGATCTGCCTTGACGAGCAGCGCCCTCGCGATTTCGTGGCGCGGATCGGGTGGGCACGCGCCGGCCGCTGGTATGCCGCGGGCCAGAGGCGTGCCCGGCTGGCACTGGTGGTGCTGGGGGCGATCGCCCTGCCCGCCTTTGCCGCGCCCGGTGGATGGGCGGACGATTGGGACGCCTTTTCTATCGGCAATGCCGATGCCGCCGCCGCTCCGGTGGAGCCCATGCCCTTCGAGCGGGCGGGCGACAGCTTTCCCGGATCGGCCTTTTACTACCTGCAGTTCGAGAGCCGCGAGCCGGGATTTGGCGAAGGCATCCATTCCGATGCGGGTGCCGCTCCGTCGCTCGACGGAGGGCCTGCCCCAGTCGCCCGGTCCCTGCGGATCGATAACAGCGGCGTCGATCGCACCCGCGCCGAACAATGCATGACGGCGGCGATCTATTACGAGGCGGCCAGCGAGCCGGACGCCGGACAGCGGGCCGTGGCGCAAGTCGTGCTCAACCGCGTGGCGCATCCCGCCTACCCCAAGACCGTGTGCGGCGTGGTCTTCCAGGGATCAGAGCGATCGACCGGCTGCCAGTTCTCCTTCGCCTGTGACGGTGCAATGGCGCGGCGGCCCAACCGCCTGTTCTGGGAACGCGCCGCCATGGTCGCCCGGCAGGCTCTCGCCGGCTATGTCTATGCGCCAGCGGGCTTGGCGACGCATTATCATACGGTCGCGGTGCATCCCTACTGGGCCCCCAGCCTGCACTACTTGCTGACGATCGGGGCGCACCGCTTCTACAGTTTCAACGGACCGGCCGGGCAACCCGCCACCTTCCGCTATGCCTATCTGGGCGGCGAACCCCTGCCAGCGCCGCACCGTCATGACGACACGGCTGCTGCCGTGGCGGCGAGCGCGGCGCTCGATCCGTTGGCGATCCAGAAGGCTTACGAAGAAGGCCTGCAACGCGCGCGGGCCGCCGGGCTGGTCGCCAATCCCGGCGGCCTTGCCCCGACGGCCGCTGCGCCGCCCCCGCCAGCCTACACAGCCGAACTGAAAGAGCGCGGCGGCGAAACCCTCTATCGCGGCGACAATCTACCCGGGGGCAATGACGTGCGCGAGGAATACCGCAACAGCGGCGCCTGGATCGCCAGTCCGACCAGTTGACGTGCCAGTGTTCGATGAGCCGCAAGGTGTTTGCGGCCAAACGCAATCCTCAACGGCGCTGAAACCATAGGCCGTCACGAATAGCTTACGAGACCCAGCTAGATTGGCCTCATACCAAGAAACATAGGGCCGCGACTTCTCATGACTATCCGCTTCGCCGCCGCACGTGCCCGCGGCAAATCGCCCTTGCACACATGGCGCTGCCGTTCGGTGCCGCTGTGCGCCGCCAACGACAACACCCGCGCCACGCTGGACGACGGGATGCTCATCGCCTCGCTGCGCCACTTCGCCAGCCACGGATTGGCCTCCGCGGAGACGGCGGGCGCTTATGCAAGAACGGCCATCGCCGCTGGAGATGAAGCGGCCTTCGATCATTGGCTGGCAATCTGCGCGCAATTCGATCGCCGAATGGCTCTTCACCTTCGGCGCCGAAACGGCTGATCATCACCAGCGTACGATTATTGCTATTGATAACCGTTATCATCTTTCCCGTCTGATTGGTGCATCTTTTCGCCTTTAAGCGGTTGCAATCCCCTTTTCATCGGCCTAGGCCCGCCCGGAACTTCTCGGAGCCTGCCGTCTAGCGGGGCAAAGCAGGCTGTCCTTTCGTCCGCTGCCCCGCTCGTGTGAAGAGGACTGACAGGCTCTATGGCTCGCAAGAAGATCGCCCTTATCGGCGCTGGCAATATCGGCGGCACGTTGGCGCACCTCGCCGCGCAGAAGGAATTGGGCGACATCGTCCTGTTCGACATCGCGGACGGCGTTCCCCAGGGCAAGGCGCTCGACTTGTCGCAGTGTGGCCCGGTCGAAGGTTTCGACGCCCAGATCACCGGTTCGAGCGACTATGCCGCCATCGCCGGCGCCGATGTCGTGATCGTCACCGCGGGCGTTCCGCGCAAGCCCGGCATGAGCCGCGATGACTTGCTCGGTATCAACCTAAAGGTGATGAAGGCCGTGGGCGAAGGCATCAAGGCCAACTGCCCCGACGCTTTCGTGATCTGCATTACCAACCCGCTCGACGCGATGGTATGGGCGCTGCGCGAATTCTCGGGCCTGCCGCACAACAAGGTGGTCGGCATGGCGGGCGTGCTGGACTCGGCGCGCTTCTCCACGTTCCTCGCCTGGGAATTCGGCGTTTCCGTGCGTGACGTCACCAGCTTCGTGCTCGGCGGCCACGGTGACACCATGGTGCCGGTGGTTGAGTACTCGACCGTCAAGGGCATCCCCGTTCCCGACCTCATCAAGATGGGCAAGTCCTCGCAGGAGCGCATTGACGAGATCGTCAAGCGCACCGCGAACGGCGGCGGCGAAATCGTCGGCCTGCTCAAGACCGGTTCGGCGTTCTACGCCCCGGCCGCTTCGGGCATCGCGATGGCCGAAGCCTATCTCAAGGACCAGAAGCGCATCCTGCCCTGCGCCGCCTATGTCGAAGGCCAGTACGGCGTTGACGGTCTTTACGTCGGCGTGCCGGTGAAGATCGGTGCCGGCGGTGTCGAGGAGATCATCGAGATCGAACTGAACGAGAAGGCGAAGGCCGGCCTCCAGGTTTCGATCGACGCGGTCAAGGAACTGCTCGTGGCTTGCAAGGGCATCGACGAGAGCCTGGCGTAAGTCGCTCTCTCGTTTAACCTCTTTCCTCCCCAGGAGATAAATCGATGTCCATTCTCGTAGATAAGAACACCAAGGTCATCACCCAGGGCATGACCGGCAAGACCGGCAGCTTCCATACCGAAACCGCGCTGGCTTACGGCACCAAGATGGTCGGCGGCGTAACGCCGGGCCGTGGTGGTACCGAGCATCTCGGCCTGCCGCAGTTCAACTCGGTCCACGAAGCCAAGGCCGCGACCGGCGCCACTGCGTCGTGCGTCTATGTGCCGCCCGCCGGTGCCGCCGACGCCATCCTGGAGGCGATCGACGCGCAGATGGAACTGATCATCTGCATCACCGAGGGCATCCCGGTGCTCGACATGATCCCGGTGAAGCGCGCGCTGACCGGCTCGAAGTCGCGTCTGATCGGCCCGAATTGCCCCGGCGTGCTGACGCCCAACGAGTGCAAGATCGGCATCATGCCGGGCAACATCTTCTCCAAGGGTTCGGTCGGCGTCGTCTCGCGTTCGGGCACGCTGACGTACGAAGCCGTGTTCCAGACCACCAACGCCGGGCTCGGCCAGACCACGGCTGTCGGGATCGGTGGTGATCCGGTCAACGGCACCAACTTCATCGACGTGCTGGAGCTGTTCCTGGCCGACGACGAGACCAAGTCGATCATCATGATCGGCGAGATCGGCGGCTCGGCCGAAGAAGAAGCGGCGCAGTTCCTGAAGGACGAAGCCAAGCGTGGCCGCAAGAAGCCGATGGCCGGCTTCATCGCAGGCCGCACCGCACCTCCGGGCCGTCGCATGGGCCACGCCGGCGCGATCGTTTCGGGCGGCCAGGGCGGCGCGGAAGACAAGATCGCAGCGATGGAAGAGGCCGGCATCCGCGTCTCGCCGTCGCCGTCGGAACTGGGCGTGACGCTTCAGGCAGTGCTGAAGGAACTCGTCTGACTTAAATCTATCCCTCCCCGCCGAATGTATCGGCGAGGAGGGATACCGGCGGACAGCAGGCCTCCTCCCCGGGAACCCGTTGCACCGCGATCGATTGGTGAGATGCGCTGGGATCGCCTCCAGCGCGCAAAAGGTCATTTGCCATGGGCAACGAAACGTTCGACTTCTTTCCTGACGAGCCACAGGCTGGTCCCAGCTGGCAACGCGGCAACTGGCCGATCGTCGGTGGAGATTACGAAGACGACCTGACGCAGGCGCTCGATCCCACCACGCTGAAGACGCAGATCGAAAAGTCGGTCAAGAAGGCCGGCACGCCGGTCGACGAAGCGCGGATCGAGGAAGCGGCGAACGATTCGATCCGCGTGATGATGCTGATCCGCACCTATCGCGTGCGCGGGCATCTCGCCGCCGATCTGGACCCGCTTGGCCTGAACCAACGCGAATTGCCCGCCGATCTCACCCCGGAATTCTACGGCTTCACCGGCGCGGCCTTGGATCGCAAGGTCTATCTGGGCGGTTATCTGGGGCTGGAGTGGGGCACCGTCCGCGAAGTCGTCGATATCCTGCGCACGAACTACTGCGGCAAGGTCGGCCTGGAATACATGCACATCTCGGACGTGGAGGAGCGTCGCTTCCTTCAGGACCGGATGGAAGGCGTGGACAAGGAGATCGAATTCACGCCGGAAGGCAAGAAGGCGATCCTGCAAGCCGTGATCCGCGGCGAGCAGTATGAGAAGTTCCTGGGCAAGAAGTACGTCGGCACCAAGCGCTTCGGGCTCGACGGCGGTGAGTCCATGATCCCCGCGCTGGAAGCCGTTATCAAGTACGGCGGCCAGCTGGGCGTGAACGAGATCGTCTATGGCATGGCCCACCGCGGCCGCCTGAACGTCCTCGCCAACGTGATGGCCAAGCCCTACAAGGTGATCTTCCACGAATTCTCGGGCGGCTCGGCCAACCCCGAAGACGTGGGCGGCTCTGGGGACGTAAAGTACCACCTCGGCACATCGACCGACCGTGATTTCGATGGCGTGAAGGTTCACATGAGCCTGATGGCCAATCCCAGCCACCTGGAAACGGTCGATCCGATCGTGCTGGGTAAGGTTCGCGCCTACCAGGTGCTGCAGGACGACATCGGCGATGATATCGGCCCGGGCGCGCGCCACAAGAAGGTGCTGCCGGTCTTGATCCACGGCGACGCCGCATTTGCCGGGCAAGGCATCGTATGGGAATGCTTCGGCCTTTCCGGCGTGAAGGGATACAACACCGGCGGGTGCATCCACTTCATCATCAACAACCAGATCGGTTTCACCACCAGCCCGCAGTTCGCGCGCAAGTCGCCCTACCCCTCGGACGTCGCGAAAGGCGTCCAGGCGCCGATCCTGCACGTCAACGGCGACGATCCGGCGGCGGTGACGTTCGTGTGCAAGCTGGCGATCGATTATCGCCAGACCTTCGGTCGCGATATCGTGATCGACATGTGGTGCTACCGCCGCTTCGGCCACAACGAGGGCGACGAGCCCAGCTTCACGCAGCCGCTGATGTATTCCCAGATCCGCCAGCATCCGGGCGTCAGCGCAATCTATGCCGATCGCCTGAAGCGCGAAGGCGTGATCGACGATAGCTTCGTGGCCGAGACCGAGGGCGCATTCACCTCGCATCTCGAGGAGCAGTTCGAAGCGGCCAAGAGCTACAAGGCCAACCAGGCGGACTGGTTCGCGGGGCAATGGAGCGGCTTCAACAAGCCTGCAGACCCGGAAACCGCGCGCCGTAACGTTGATACCGGCATCGAGAACAAGCTGTTCGACAGCCTGGGCCGCACTCTGACCACGGTCCCCGAAGACCTGACGATCCACAAGACGCTGGGCCGCGTTTTAGATGCCAAGCGTGAGATGTTTAAGTCGGGCGAAGGCTTCGACTGGGCGACTGCTGAGGCACTGGCTTTTGGCAGCCTCGTTTCCGAAGGCTACAGCGTGCGCTTGTCGGGTCAGGATTCGGGACGCGGCACTTTCAGCCAGCGCCATGCCGTCTGGGTCGACCAGACCAGCGAGCGCAAGTTCGTGCCGCTCACCACGCTGCCGCACGGCCGGTTCGAAGTGCTGGATTCCACGCTCAGCGAATATGGCGTTCTCGGCTTCGAATACGGCTACGCCAGCGCCGATCCCAAGACGCTTGTGCTGTGGGAAGCGCAGTTCGGTGATTTCGCCAATGGTGCGCAGATCATCATCGACCAGTACGTCGCCGCCGCCGAAGCCAAGTGGCTGCGCGCCAATGGCCTCGTCATGCTGCTGCCGCACGGTTATGAGGGCCAAGGTCCGGAACACTCGTCCGCCCGGTTGGAGCGCTATCTGCAACTCTGCGCGCAGGACAACCTGCAGGTGTGCAATATCACCACGCCGGCCAACTACTTCCACGTGCTGCGCCGGCAGATGCACCGCTCGTTCCGCAAGCCGCTGATCATCATGACGCCCAAGTCGCTGCTGCGCCATCCCCTGGCCAAGTCGCCGGCAGCGGACTTCGTGGGTGAAGGCAGCCACTTCCGCCGCATCCTTTCGGATCCCAAGGCGCCTGCCGATGCCGCGACCAAGAAGGTCGTGCTCTGCTCCGGCAAGGTGGCCTATGACCTGATGGAAGCGCGCGACGCGGCCGAGATCGATGATGTGCAGATCATCCGCGTCGAGCAGATCTATCCGTTCCCTGGTGAGCCGCTGACCGCCCGCCTCTCACGCATGCCCGCATTGGAAGACGTGGTGTGGTGCCAGGAAGAGCCGCGCAACAACGGCAGCTGGTTCTTCGTGGAGGAACACATCGAGGCCGCCATGGAAGAGGCTGGCCTGAAGATCGGCCGCCCCCGTTATGCCGGGCGCGCCTCTTCAGCTTCCCCCGCGACCGGCCTTGCCAAACGCCACGCCTCCGAACAGGCGGCACTCGTCGCCGACGCTCTGGGCCTCTCGGTCCGGTCCGAAATCCGTCGCAAGCAGAAGGCTTGAGATAAAAGATGTCCAGCGAAGTCAAAGTCCCCACACTCGGCGAGTCCGTGTCCGAGGCCACCATCGGCCAATGGCTGAAGCAACCCGGCGATGCCGTCGCCGCGGACGAGGCGATCGCCAGCCTTGAAACGGATAAGGTGGCCATCGACGTCACCGCGCCGCAGGCCGGCGTGATGGGCCAGCATATCGTCAAGGAAGGCGACACGGTCACCGTCGGCGCGCTGATCGCGACGATCGAAGACGGCAGCGGCGCAGCAGCGGCTCCCAAGCCAGCGGCGGCGGCACCTGCCCCATCTCCCAGCCCGGCACCGACACCGACAGCGGCCTCCACCCCAGCGGCTCCGGCTGCGGCAGATGACACGAGCGGTGGTTCGTCCGTACTCTCCCCGGCGGTTCGCCGCGCGGTGCTGGAACATGGCATCGACCCCAGCAAGGTGAAGGGCACCGGCAAGGACGGCCGTATCACCAAGGACGACGTGCTGGCCGCCGCGCAGGCCAAGACCGCGCAGCCCGCGCCGTCGACCTCGGCTCCTGCCGCCGCTCCCGCCGCGACGGGCGGCGAACGCCGCGAAGAGCGCGTGCGCATGACACGCCTGCGCCAGACGGTCGCCAAGCGGCTGAAGAGCGCGCAGGAAACCGCCGCCCTGCTCACCACCTTCAACGATGTCGACATGACGGCGGTGATCGAGGCGCGTGACAAGTACAAGGACGTGTTCCAGAAGAAGCACGGCATCAAGCTGGGCTTCATGAGCTTCTTCTCGAAGGCATCGGTCCTGGCGCTGAAGTCGATCCCGAGCGTCAACGCGCAGATCGAAGGCGATGAGATCGTCTACTTCGATTACGTCGACATCTCGATCGCGGTTTCCGCTCCGAACGGCCTCGTCGTGCCGGTGGTGCGCAACGTCGACAAGCTCAGTTTCGCCGGGATCGAGCAGGCCATCGCCGACTACGGCAAGCGCGCCAAGGATGGCACGCTGACCATGGAAGACATGAAGGGCGGCACCTTCACCATCTCTAACGGTGGTGTGTTCGGTGGCCTGATGTCGACGCCGATCATCAATCCGCCGCAGTCGGCCGTGCTGGGCCTGCACCGGATCGAGGACCGTCCGGTCGTGCGTGATGGTCAGATCGTGATCCGCCCGATGATGTACATCGCGCTGAGCTATGATCACCGTCTGATCGATGGTCGCGAGGCCGTGACCGCGCTCAAGACCATCAAGGAAGCGATCGAGGATCCGACGCGCCTGCTGATCGACCTTTGATTTTGGTGCACGTGAATCGATAAACCCTCGTCATTCCCGTGAAATCGGGAATCCATCCTCGGCCCTGGCGTGTTATCCAACCATCAGGTGATGGATCCTCGCTAAACCGGGGATGACGAAAGAAGAGTTGGAGCCGCAGATGGCTGAATACGACTACGACGTCCTTGTGATCGGTGCCGGTCCCGGCGGTTATGTCGCGGCGATCCGCGCGGCGCAGCTGGGCCTCAAGACCGCTTGCGCCGATAGCCGCGAGACGCTGGGCGGCACCTGCCTCAACGTCGGGTGCATTCCGTCGAAGGCGATGCTCCATGCGTCCGAATACTTCGACGCCGCCGCGAACGGTGCGATGGCGGCGATGGGCATCAAGGTGACGCCGGAGCTGGACCTTGAAACCATGCACGCCCAGCGCCGTGACGCGGTGAAGGGGCTGACCGGCGGTATCGAATTCCTGTTCAAGAAGAACAAGATCGACTGGATCAAGGGCTACGCCAGCTTTGAGGACGCGCACACCGTCTCGGTAGCCGACAAGAAGGTGACGGCGAAGAACATCGTCATCGCCACGGGTTCGTCCGTCACCCCCCTACCCGGCATCACGGTCGACAACGACAAGGGCGTGATCGTCGACAGCACCGGCGCGTTGGAGTTGAAGGCGGTTCCCAAGAACATGATCGTCATCGGCGGCGGCGTGATCGGGCTGGAACTAGGCTCGGTATGGCGGCGGCTCGGCGCGCAGGTCACCGTGGTTGAATTCCTCGATCAGCTGCTGCCCGGCATGGACGGCGATGTGCGCAAGGAAGCCGGCAAGATCTTTAAGAAGCAGGGCATGACGCTCAAGCTTTCCACCAAGGTCACCGGCGTCAGCGTCGATGGCGGCAAGGCCACCGTCACCGTCGAACCCTCAGCGGGTGGAGATGCTGAAACGCTGGGAGCCGACGTCGTGCTGGTATCCATCGGTCGTCGGCCCAACACCGAAGGCTTGGGCCTGGACAAGATCGGCCTATCGGTCAACCAGAGAGGCCAGATCGAAACCGATCACGATTTCGCCACCAAAGTCGATGGCGTCTGGGCGATCGGCGACGTGATCCCCGGCCCGATGCTGGCTCACAAGGCCGAAGACGAAGGCATCGCCGTGGCGGAAAACATCGCGGGGATGACGGGAATCGTGAATCACGACCTGATCCCCGGCGTTGTCTA
>NZ_CAXYKL010000052.1:0-23274 GCF_964277725.1 uncultured Novosphingobium sp.
CCCGCCTCGTCGGTACCTTCCAGTGCCGCATTCAGCTTGTCGACGTACGTCTTGTGGTGCGCGCCGTGGTGCGTTTCCAGCGTGGTGCGGGAGATGTGCGGCTCTAGCGCATCGTGGCTGTACGGCAACGGCATCAACGGAATGGTCATGGCAAGCTTCCTGTCATGTTGTCGGCCACGGTCATGCGGCCTGTCCTGTAAAATCTATCCCAGCAAATCGCACGGCCGCGTTGGCGACGTGATCAGGTCGGCCGGTCGGCTCCGCGTCTATGTCTGGACTCGGCAGTCACTTTGCAAGCGCGACTTGCGCAATCGCAGAAGGGAAAGTGCACTATTTCGTCCGGCCCCGGCGGGAAGCCAAAAACGCGAAAGGGGACGGCGATCGCTCGCCGTCCCCTCTGCGTGACCCACTGGCGCTAACACCAGTGGAAACCGGCTATCACGGATGACCGGCTTCTGCGTCAGCCTTCTCTTCCAGAGCGTCAGCCTTGGCTTCGCCGCTGGCGCGAACCGCGTCAGCCTGGTTCTGCATGGCTTCTTCCGAAGCGCCGCCCATCTTGTCGGCAGCAGCGTCGATAGCGTCAGCCGTAGCATCGGCCGAAGCCTCAACCGCGTCGGCCTGTGCTTCGGTCGCGTCGTCTGCCTTGTTGTTGCAAGCGGCGAGGCTGAGCGAGGCGCCGGCAATTGCCAGGATTGCCATACGCGGCATGGTGATCAACTTCATCGGGAAAGCTCCTTTGCCCTGTTAAGAAGACGAACGTCCGTCACGATTACCTTAGCGGATCGATCCGCGACGGAAAAGGTTGACGATCGCAAGCAGAATTACTGCGCCCAGGAAAGAGGCGAACAGCGACATAATGTCAAACGCACCGCTGGTGATCGGCGCACCGCCGATGAGCGGGGTAATGACAACGCCTGCAATCAGCGCGCCAATGACGCCAACCACGATATTGAGAAAGATACCCTGCTGCGCATCGGTGCGCATCAGAATGCTCGCGAGCCAGCCGATGATGCCACCAACAAGAAGAATGAGAATAAGTGTCATGGGTCCAAACTCCAGATGCGTACCTGACCGACTAAACGGGTTGACCTATGGTTGGTTCCGCCATCTGAAACTCAGCTTGTCGCATCCGACTCGCTCTCGTGCCTCCCACTGATCGTGCCAATTCGCCGGTCGTGGCAAGTTGAAAATTGATGACGGGGCGTATCGATGGAAGAGATCAGGAAGGTTTCTCATCTAAACCCCTGATAAAACAAAATACTTTCTGAAGCTTGCCAATACCGATATCTCCATCAAGCGCACGTGCACGGCTGTCGCAATCAACGCCTGAAGATGTCGGACAACGGCATCAAGGATAGAAGGTCCTAAAAATTGCAGTCGAATAATGCAGTTTTCGAGGACCGAGGCTGGCTAATGAGGCTGCAGGTCCCATCTTTGAGGGATCATCTTTGAATGGGATCAGCCTTGTGTACGCCCCCTCACCCCGCCAACGCGCGACATCCGCCCTCGCTTCGCTGGTCGTGGTCGGTTCCGGCGGCCTAGCGTTGGTCTTTGGACTATCGACGGCCGCCCCGATTGCAAAGGCAGTTCAGGAAACGCTCGTCGCCTTGAACGTCGCTCCTGAGCCTCTGCCCGCCCCCCCGCCAAGGCCTGAGATTACGCCGCAGCCGGAGCCGACGCAGGCAGACAAGCCCGAAAGCGCGAGGCTGCGGGATGAGGCGTCGCCGGAAAATCTACGAAACAAGGCAACGGCGGTGTTCGCCCCGGTCGTGACGCCGCTGCGCATCCCCCCTCCTATTATTGCCGCGCCGCGACCGATGACCGGGGACGCAGGCAATACCGGCGCCTCAGATCGCGTGGGCCCTGGCCAAGGCGCAGGAGGATTTGGTGATGGCTTTGGCGGCGGCGGCAACGGTGACGGCGGGAATGGCGACAGCGATGCCGTAACCCGACCGATCCAAATTCGCGGCAAACTCTATTGGTCCGATCTTCCTCGCGAACTGCGCGATAGCCATCGCGGTGGCGAGCTGGAGTTGCACTATCTGGTCGGTATCGACGGGCGCGTGCGCAATTGCCGGGTTATCAAGTCCAGCGGCGTGCCCAGCCTGGATGCGCGGACGTGCCAGCTGATCACCGAACGCTTTCGATTCAAGCCATCGCTTGATGCGCGGGGGCGGCCCGTGGTGGGCGGCATCATCGAAAACCACGGCTGGGATCCCAGTCCGGAAGACACGATCAGCGACGACGATGACCGCGACCGCTGATCCCCGCGCCTGATAGAGCCGCCTAAAGCTCTCCGCGAGCGCGGCGGATCGCAAACCACCGGGCCACGTTGCGGTTGTGATCGACCAGGTTAGCCGCAAACGCGTGGCCGCCGGTGCCGTCCGCCACCATGTAGAGCGCGCCGGTCTTGGCCGGATGCAGCACAGCCTCTATCGATGCGCGGCCTGGATTGGTGATCGGGTGCTTGGGCAAGCCGACCATCGTGTAGGTATTATAGTCGTTCACCGCCTGAATCTCGGACTGCAGGATGCGGCGGCCCAGGGACTTGCCCTTGGTGATCGGATAGATGATCGTCGGGTCGGCTTGCAGCATCATTTCCTGCTTCAGCCGGTTCGAGTAGAGCCCCGCCACCATCGTTCGCTCCGAAGGCTTGCCGGTTTCTTTTTCGACGATGGAGGCCAGTGTGATCGCTTGCTCAGGCGTCTTGACGATCAGGCCCTGCTCTCGCTTCGGCCAGAGTCCGGCGATCGTCCGGCTCATGGCAGCTTGCATCCGGCGCAATACCGCTTGGCGCGTCTCCCCACGTTCAAAGGCGTAGCTGTCCGGTAGGATCGAGCCCTCTGCAGGCGATGCGATGTCTCCGGTCAGCTCGTCCTGCGCTTTCAGCCGTTCGTAAACCATGATCGAAGGCATCCCCTCCGGCACGGTGACAAAGCGGCGGATCACGTCATCGCTGGTGATGATGCCCAAGACGCGGGAGGGGCTGGCATGAGCGGGAATAGCAAATTCGCCCGCCTTGATATCACGACCGCCGCCAAAAACGCGTGCCCGCAGCTTGAAGCCGGTTGCGGAGCTGATCACGCCTTTTTCCTCTAGCCGGTCAGCCACCGCGCTCAAGCTCGCGCCGTTGGGAACGATGAAGGTGCCGTCCTTCGCCAGCGGGCCGGAACCGTACCAGCCATATAAGACCACGCCGGACGCGATCAGCACGAGCAGGATCAGAGCGGCGATGCCCCCGCAGCCACGGCGCGAAAGCATCAGCCTTGCGCCCCGTCGGCATGGCGGGAGAACGGCATCGGAGTCAGTCCACCTTGCGCATGATGAGGCTGGCGTTGGTGCCGCCGAAGCCGAAGCTGTTGTTCAGGACGGCGCGAACTTCTCGTTTTTTGGCCGTGTGCGGCACTAGGTCCACGCCCATGCAGCTGTCGCTCGGATTGTCGAGATTGAGCGTGGGGGGCACGATCTGGTCTCGAAGGGCAAGGATGCAGAAGATCGATTCGACCGCCCCGGCGCCGCCCAGCAAGTGGCCGATCGCCGACTTGGTGGAGCTCATCGAAACCTTGCTGATCGCATCGCCGAACAAGCGGCGCACCGCGCCCAGTTCCAGCTCATCACCCAGCGGAGTGGAGGTGCCGTGGGCGTTGATGTAATCGATATCGTCCGGCGTCAGGCCCGCCTTTTTCAGCGCCATCGCCATCGAGCGGTAGGCGCCAGAGCCTTCCGGATGCGGCGCGGTGACGTGATAGGCATCGCCCGAGAGGCCATAGCCGATGACCTCGGCATAGATCTTCGCGCCGCGCGCCTTGGCGTGTTCGTACTCTTCCAGCACGACGACGCCCGCGCCCTCACCCATGACGAAGCCGTCGCGGTCCTTGTCGTAAGGGCGGCTGGCCCGGGTGGGATCGTCGTTGAACGCGGTCGACAGCGCGCGCGCCTGGGCAAAGCCGGCGATGCCGATCGGGCAGACCGTGCCTTCCGCGCCGCCTGCCAGCATGATGTTGGCATCGCCGTCCTTGATCATGCGTGCCGCGTCACCGATCGAGTGTGCGCCGGTGGAGCAAGCGGTGACGACCGCATGGTTCGGGCCCATCAGGCCGTACTTGATCGAGACCTGGCCGGAGATCAGATTGATCAAGCGGCCATGCACGAAGTGAGGGCTGACCCGCGCCGGGCCCTTGTTGGCCAGGACCAGCGATTCGCTCTCGATGCCCGGCAAGCCGCCGATGCCCGAGCCGATCGAGCAGCCGGCCATCAGCCGCGTCGCTTCGTCCATGTCGGTAAGCCCGGCATCTTCGATCGCCTGTCCGGCGGCATCGATGCCGTAAATGATGAAAGGATCGACCTGGCGCTGAACCTTGTGGTCCACGCGCTTGTTGGGATCGAAGCCATATTCGTGATCGGCCGGCTTCACCTCACAGGCGATGCGGCACTTCTGGTCGGACGCGTCGAACTTGGTGATCGGACCGGCGCCGGATTTGCTGGCCAGGATATTGGCCCAAACAGTCTCTACGTCCGCCCCGAGCGGGGTGACCAGACCAAGGCCGGTGACGACAACACGACGCATGCAACTCTCCGCGTGAACGCTCTGACCCGGCGAACATAGTCATGCGGGCCAAAAGACAACAGGCTCAACCCCCGAGGGAGCCGAGCCTGCCGTTATCTTGATATCCCGCCGTCCGTCACGTTCGTCGCGTCAGGATGGCCGGAAGGCAGATTCGGGCGATCAGCCCTGAATCAGCCCTTGTTCTCTTCGATGTACTTGATCGCATCCGAGACGGTGCTGATCTTTTCAGCGGCATCGTCGGGAATCTCGACGCCGAATTCCTCTTCGAAGGCCATGACCAGCTCGACTATGTCGAGGCTGTCCGCGCCCAGATCGTCGATGAAGCTGGCGTCCTCGGTAACCTTGTCGGCCTCGACGCCGAGATGCTCGACGACGATCTTCTTAACCCGATCTGCGGTATCGCTCATTTGGTGACCCCTTCTGAGTGGGAGAATGGAAACTCGCCAGTCGCCCTAATGGCGGTGCGGCCCGCTGGCAAGCCTTGCAGCAATGTTCGGTTCATGTGGCGGGTCGGCCCGAGACACGCAAGAGCCGTCTTGCTGCAATGCGGCCAAACCCGGGCTTCATGCACGGAATTCTGTTGCAAGCGTCCAGCCGAAGCATAGTCTTTGCTGCATGCGCGAAAAACATATCCTCAGCCAAGTTCGGCTTTGCATCGCCCCGTTGTTGCTGGTGACAGCCCTGACCGGCGCAAAAGCGCCCCCGCCCATGCCTCATTTCGCGCCGTGGATCGATGGGACCTCCGCGAACGAGCCGGAAATGCAGGTACAGGCGATCGACGCTGATACTTACGTCATCCGCCAGTCCGTCCGCACGAATTTCGAAGCGCCGTTCCTTTATCTGCTGATCGGCAAAGATCGGGCGTTGCTGATCGATACCGGGGCGGGCGGCCTGAAAGTGCGGCCCACGATCGACAAGCTGATGGCGGCCCGGCAGGCCGGGCGCGGCAGCGGCCGGCCGATTCCACTGCTGGTCGCGCATTCGCACAGCCATGGCGACCATCACGCCGGCGACGACGAATTTCTCAAGCGCCCCGATACGAAAGTCGTCGGCCTAAAACCGGCGGACGTGGCCAGCGCATTCCGGATCGCGCACTGGCCGCAGGATATCGGCCACTATGACCTGGGAGGCCGTATCCTCGATATCATTCCCACGCCCGGCCATGAGCCAGCGCATATCATGGTCTATGATCCGCACACGCGGCTGCTGTTCTCCGGCGACATGCTTTACCCGGGCCGCCTCTACGTGCCGGTCGATCGCTTTGGCGATTTCCGGGCGAGCGCCGACCGGCTGGCCGCTTTTGCCAGGATGCATCCCATCCGTGCCCTGCTGGGCGCGCATATCGAGATGACGCAAACGCCGGGCAAGGATTACGCGATGGAAGCGCCCACGCATCCCGCAGAGCGTCCGCTGCCTTTGCCACCGTCCAGCATCGCAGAGTTACAGCAGGCGACCCATGCGGCAGGCGACCATCCGAAGATAGACCGCCATGCGGACTTCATCGTCTATCCGCGTTCGCCTGCTTAAGACCTTATCGCTTGGTCAATAAGCTTCATCGCATTATCGTACCAATAAAATTGGTTTAGATAATCTTCTTATGATCCGTAAACGATAGCAACAATGATATCTTGGCTCGAACATCATGAAAACTTAGCAGGTTGGGCGCAATTTCTCGGAGCCATTATTGCGCTTGCTCTCACATATTTTACGGCCTTCGCACCGCATTGGAAACGAAAGAGGCAGTTAAACGAAGCAAGCCAACGCTTAATGTTGCATGGATACGAAACTCTGGAAAGTTTCCATCGTACATCAGAATACTTTTTACCATCAGCCATCAATATAAAAGCTGCGATACTATCTATAAAAAGTATAATTAATGAGATCGATAAATTTCTAATCTATGAACTAGATGACCACGGCAGCCTTTCTACAGCCAGACGGCTTGTCGCTACCAGCGTAGTTCTAGGGGGTACTTGCCTGTTTTTGGAAGATTTGATGACTGATCTTCATCAGAATCAAATGTCCGAGGACGATAGGGAGATGATGAGAAAATGGATTGAAGATCAACTGAGCGGAATAAAAGCCATTATACAGGGAGCGCCGCGCGCTCGCCCCCTGCCATCGGACTTCATCTCCGGCCGATTTGGCGATCCGCAATAGGTTAGTTACGCGCGAGATTTAGTTGAGCTCGATCTACTAGTTCGCCTCTGGCGTGACCGGTTTGTTGGTAGCGACCGCCGCCGCCTTGACCGGCTCCATCACACGCATGTGCAGTTCGCGCAGCTGCTTGGGCTCGGCCACGGTGGGGGCACCCATCAGCAGGTCTTCGGCGCGCTGGTTCATCGGGAACAGGCTGATCTCACGCAGGTTCTGCACGCCGCACAGCAGCATCACGATGCGATCGACGCCAGCCGCCATGCCGCCGTGGGGCGGTGCGCCATACTGGAACGCGCGGTAGAGGCCGCCGAAGCGCTCCTCCACGTCCGCCTTCGACAGGCCGACCAGCTCGAACGCCTTCACCATCAGTTCCGGGCTCTGGTTGCGGATCGAACCCGATGCGATCTCATAGCCATTGCAGACCAGATCGTACTGGAAGGCGTTGATCTTGAGCGGATCACTGTTTTCCAGCGCGTCCATCCCACCTTGCGGCATCGAGAACGGGTTGTGCGCGAAATCTACCTTTTTGTTGTCCTCGTCCCATTCGTAGAACGGGAAGTCGACGATCCAGGCTAGCTCGAAGCGATCCTTGTCGATCAGGCCCAACGTCTCGGCCACGCGCGTGCGGGCGAGGCCCGCGAGCTTGGCGGCCTGCTCTTCCTTGCCGGCGGCGAAGAACAGTCCGTCGTCGGGGCCAAGGCCAAGCGTGTCATACAGCGCGGCCATCTTCTCGGGACCGTGGTTCTTGGCGATCGGACCGCCGAACTCGCCGCCCTTTCGGGTGACGTAGCCAAGTCCGGCATGACCCTCGGCCCTCGCCCAATCGTTCATCTCGTCGAAGAACTTGCGGCTCTTCTCGGCAGTGTTCGGCGCGGGGATCGCGCGCACGACACCGCCCGAGCCGACGATCTTCTCGAACAGGCCGAAGCCGGACTGGGTGAACTCGGACGACACGTCACGGATGATCAGCGGGTTGCGCAAGTCGGGTTTGTCGCTGCCGTAGTCCAGCACCGCCTTAGCGTGCGGGATGCGCGGGAACGATCCCACCGGCGTCACGCTCTTCCCCTCGGCGAACGCCTCGAACACCTGGCCGATCACCGGCTCCATCGTCTCCCAGACTTCTTCCTGGGTGACGAAGCTCATCTCCAGGTCGAGCTGGTAGAACTCACCCGGCAGGCGATCGGCGCGCGGGTCCTCGTCACGGAAGCACGGCGCGATCTGGAAATAGCGATCGAAACCCGCGACCATCAGCAGCTGCTTGTACTGCTGGGGCGCCTGAGGCAGCGCGTAGAACTTGCCCGGATGAATGCGGCTGGGCACCAGGAAGTCGCGCGCGCCTTCGGGGCTGGAAGCGGTGAGGATCGGCGTCGAATACTCGGTGAAGCCGGCATCCTCCATGCGGTTGCGCATGTCCCGGATGATCTTCGTGCGGGTGACGATGTTGGCGTGCAGCGTCTCGCGCCGCAGGTCGAGGAAGCGGTACTTGAGGCGGATGTCCTCGGGATATTCCTGCTCTCCTGCCACCGGCATCGGCAGTTCCTCCGCGCGGCTGAGCACGGTGACGCCGCGTGCGAACACCTCAATCTCGCCGGTCGCCAGGTTCGGGTTCACGGTGGCGGCGTTGCGCGCTTTCACCTCGCCGTCGATGGTGACGACACTTTCCACCCGCAGCGCCTCGAGCAGCGGCAGTGCCGGGCTGTCGCTATCGGCCACCACCTGCGTGATGCCGTAGTGATCGCGCAGATCGACGAACAGCACGCCGCCGTGGTCGCGCTTGCGATGGACCCAGCCCGAGAGGCGGACCGTCTCGCCGGTCGCGGCGGCGGTCAGCGCACCGCAGGTGTGTGAACGATAGGGATGAGTCATGGCTTGGCGCTTCTTGATTGGGTCGGATTGGACAATCATGCGCCCCTAGTCGAGCACGGCAGTGATTGCCAGCCATCCCCGCAATCGCTCATCCGCGAACGAGGCGGTAACGCGAAAGTAACCCTCATCGGGTAAATCGCATGATCCCCCACTGGGTCGGACAGGTTTGGCGAGGTAGATCATGAGACCGTTCGATAAAGACAGCGCGCCGTTAGACCTCGAATCGCCGCCCTCCGTTCCGCCATCAGCCGAGAGGATGGAGAACTGGATGGTGCCCGGCACATTCGCGATGGACGAAACCTCCTGGACGCCTGATCCGCCTGATCCGCCTGCCACGGCCGACGCGATGACCGGCTCTGCCCTGCGACGACTTCTGATCACGCCCGAAGTGCTCGCCGCGATGAGCGAGGACGACGCGCCCCAACCCAAGTTGCTGGACCGCCTGCTAGGTCGCAAGCGACGCTAAAAACGATGGTATGATAAGCGCCGTTGATTGCCCGCTACGTTACGCGTAACGCCGATGGCCATGCAAATTCACCCGTTGATCACGAAAAGCGAAGATCTGGCCGCGCTTTGCGACCGCTTGTCCCAGGCCGAATTCGTCGCGGTTGATACCGAGTTCATGCGTGAGAACACGTATTGGCCGGAACTTTGCCTCGTCCAGATCGCCGATACCAAGGAAGCCGCCGCGATCGATCCGCTGGCTCCGGGGCTGGATCTGCAACCGCTTTGGGATTTGCTGACCGACAACGAGGATGTCCTCAAGGTCTTCCACGCCGGCGGCCAGGACGTGGAAATCATCTTCAACTTCACCGGGCGCACCCCGCATCCGATCTTCGATACGCAGATCGCGGCGATGGCGATCAGCCAGTCCGAGCAGATCGGCTACTCCAACCTCGTCGAATCGTGGCTGGGCCTGACGATCGACAAGGGCGCCCGCTTCACCGACTGGTCGCGCCGCCCGCTGACGGAGCGGCAGATCGAATATGCCATCGGCGATGTCACGCACCTGGCGAAGATCTTCCCAAGGATGCTCAAGCGCCTGATCAAGACCGATCGCGGCCAGTGGCTGGACCAGGAGATGGAAAAGCTCGCCGATCCGGAGAATTACCGGAACGACCCGACTGTCGCGTGGAAGCGGATCAAGGCCGCCGGGCGCAATGCCGGCGTGCTGGGACGGCTCAAGGCGCTGGCCGCCTGGCGTGAACAGGAAGCGCGCGGCAAGAACATCCCGCGCGGCCGCATCGCCCGTGACGAGACGCTGGCGGATATCGCCAGCCACCCGCCCAAGAGCCAGGCCGATCTGGCCAAAGTGCGCGGCCTCTCGGCAGGCTGGAAGGATAACGAAATCGGCAAGCGACTGATGCAGGCGATCGCCGATTCCCAGCCGTTGCCGGACGAAGAACTCCCCCCGCGCACACCGCGTGGTGCGCCGCTGGGCAAAGAAGGCTCGCTGGTGGCGGATCTTCTGAAGCTGCTGCTGAAAATCCGCGCGCGTGAAATCGACGTCGCCTCCCGCTTGCTCGCTCGCAGCGAAGAGCTGGAACTGCTGGCAGCCGGCGTGCGCAAGGACCTGGCGATGCTGGAAGGCTGGCGTTTCAAAACCTTTGGCAAGGACGCGCTCGATCTGGTGGAGGGCAAGCTGGCTTTCGCGGTTGTCGACGGCCGGCTCAAGATGACTCACGTCGACGACGCCGTTGTGGCAGAGGCCGACCAGAACGCCGATCCGGCTGACTGAACCCAAACCACATCGCCTTAGGACCGAATGTCCACTTGGCGCAATGCAGCGCTGAGTGCATAGCCTGCCCCCGTGACCATTCATCAGCCCACGCTCAAGCAGCTCCAATATCTTGTCGCCTTGCACGAGCATGGCCATTTCGGCCGCGCTGCAGACGCCAGCTTCGTCTCGCAATCCACGCTGTCGGCCGGGCTGCGCGATCTGGAGGCGCTGCTGGGCGTCACCTTGGTCGAGCGGACCAAGCGCGCGGTCCGGTTCACGCCGCTGGGCAATGCCGTGGTCGAGAAGGCCCATCGCATCCTGCGAGAGACGGAAGAACTGTCTGACCTGATCCAGTCCAGCGGCAAGCCTCTTGCCGGTGAACTGCGCATGAGCGTGATCCCCACGATCGCGCCGTTCCTGCTGCCCCGGATGCTGCCGCGCCTGCGGCGCGAACGCCCGAACCTGAAGCTGTTCCTGCGCGAGGAGCCCAGCGCCGCCGCTATCGAATCGCTGCACCATGGCCGCGCCGATTGCGTCCTCCTCGCCCTGCCCTACGCCACCGGCGAAGTGGAGAAGGAGACGATCGAGCTGGATGCGTTCTTCGTGGCGTTTCCCAAGGACGATCCGCGCAACATCCCGGCGGAAATCGATCCGGAACTGATCGACGAGCATCGCCTGCTGATGCTGGAAGACGGGCACTGCCTGAAGGACCACGCGCTGGCCGCCTGCAACCGCCCCGAACTGCGCGCCTCGGCCACCATGATCGGCACCTCGCTCCACACGCTGGTGCAAATGGTGGACAATGGCCTGGGCCTGACGATGCTGCCGGAAATGGCGCTGGACGCCGGCATCCTGAACGGCACCAACGTGGTGGCCAAACCGCTCCACTCACCCAACGCCAACCGCGAAATCGCCCTGGTATGGCGCCGTAACTCCCCCCGCTCCGACGAATTCCGCATGCTCGCCGACGAACTACGGGCGGGGTGACGCGGACGGCCTGATCGCGGGCCTCGTCAATCCATGTGCTTGAGGCCGACTCGCAAGTAATCCCAGCCCGTAATCAGCGTCAGCCCCGCTGCGGCCCACAGGGTCGTCAGGCCGACCGTATGGGGCACGTTGACGGTGATCGCCCCCAGATCGAGGTTCCACCACGGCATCGCATGGCCCAGGATCAAGGCGCCCAGCGAAACGAGCTGGAACGTCGTCTTCCATTTCGCCAGGCGACTGACAGGAACCGAGACTTGGATGCCCCCCAGAAACTCGCGGAGGCCGGAAACCGCGATTTCCCGGACCAGGATAATGAGCCCGGCGATAACGTGCGCATCACCCACGTAAGGGCCTGTCAGGACGCCTTGCGCGGTCAGCACTAGAATCACGGCCGCGACCATGATCTTGTCCGCGATGGGATCGAGGAACACACCGAGGCGAGAGACCGCGCCGCTGGAGCGCGCGATGTAGCCATCGAAGTAGTCAGTGACACCCATCAGGCTGTAAAGCGCGAAGGCCAGGCCGTAGCCGGCCTCCCATCGGGGCCACCACAACAGAAAGGCCAGCAGCGGCACCGCGAAGATGCGCGAGAGCGTGAGCAGATTCGGCAGGGTCAGCATCCTTCCGGCTCTTAGGCGCTGTGGGGCCTGCGTGGAACCCGCCGAATAAAATGAAGTGGCTGCTTCTCGACGGGGCTTGCCCGCCGCCCCATTGCCACTAAGTGTTCCGCAGGCATTTGGCCGCCACTCGTGGCGCTGGCATTACAGGACGCATGACGACTTCGACCCAGCTGATCCGGGCGCGCCGCTTCCTGCCGCTCTTCGTCACCCAGTTGCTGGGCGCCTTCAACGACAACCTGTTCAAAAACGCGATGGTCTTTTTCGTCGTCTACTCGGTGTACAATTCCGAGACGGCGGAGATGTGGTTCAGCGCGGTCGCGTCCGGGGTGTTCGTGGTGCCGTTCTTCCTGCTCTCCGCGCTCGCCGGACAACTGGCGGACATGCGGGACAAGGCGCGGATCATCCGCGTGGTCAAGGCGTGTGAGATCGGGATCATGATGGTGGGCGGCGCCGGCTTGCTGCTGGCGTGGCGCGGCGTGGGGATCGGCACCTTGTCCATCCCGCTGATGCTGCTGGCGCTGTTCGCGATGGGCGTCCATTCGACGTTTTTCGGCCCGATCAAGTACGCGATCCTGCCGCAGCACCTGAAACAAGGCGAAGTGCTGGCCGGCACTGGTCTGGTCGAAGCCGGCACATACATGGCGGTGCTGGCGGGTACGATCGTGGCGGGCTGGATCGGCGTCCACTGGGCCGCGATCGCCGTGGTTCTGGTGGCATGCCTGGGCTTTGCCTCATCTCAGTTCGTGCCGCCCGCCCCGCCGCTGGGCGCAATCGAACCGCTGGATTTCAACGTCTTTCGCGCCTCTCGCAAGCTGATCATGGACACGGTTCACGACCGCCGGGTGTTCCTGGCGATCGTGGCGATCAGTATCTTCTGGGCCATCTGCACGATCCTGTTCGTGCAATTCACGCCGCTGGCCAAGAACGTGCTGAGCGCCAGCAAGGAAGTGGCCAGCCTGTTCCTGGTGATCTTCTCCGTAGGCGTGGCGATCGGGTCGGTGTCGATCAATGCTCTATTGAAAGGCACGGTTTCCGCCAAATACTCGCCGATGTCGGTGATCGCGATGGGCGGTTTCCTGATCGCTTTCGAATCGATCTGCAGCGATTGGCAGGCGGGCGGAGCGATGATGGACGTCCCCACGTTCATCGCCCACCCCCTCGCCCCGACGCTGCTGCTCACCTTGCTGGGAATCGCGGTGTCGGGCGGCATGTTCGTGGTGCCGCTCTATGCGTTTCTCACCACCTTCGTGGAAAAGTCGCAGACGGCGCGGACGATCGCGGCGAACAACATCGTCAACTCCGGCGCGATGGTGGTCGGCGCGCTGTTTGCGGGGTTGCTCAGCATGCTGGGCCTGGCCGTGGTGAAGCAGCTGCTGGTGGTGGCGGGCTGCTGCCTGCTGCCGGCATGGTTCGGCTACGCCCTGCTGCGCGCCGAACGCGCGGCGCTGACCGCCTGATTGCTTCCGGCTTTCAGGCCAGGAAGACGATGATCACGACGAACGTGGCGCAATAGGCGGCCAAAAAGCCGCGCCAATCCTCATTGATGATTCGGCGGATCGAGCGCGGAGCCGATGGTTCGTCGGCAATCAGGGTCGCGCACACATGCGGCGGCAGCGATCGGCGGAAGGGATGGCGAGCGCCCTCGTCCGAGAGGACCAAGGCGCGGCGATGGCTGAGCGATGACATGGAACATGCTTAAGAAATGGTTACCGTGTTCGCCAGTAGAGGCTTTTCGCTGGCCTAAAACGGCACGGTGGAAGATCCGTCTTGGCCCGGCTGGAACCGGTTTCTATTTTTGGAAAATCGCCCATCGCCTTGCAAAAAAGCGGCGCGCAACAAAGAAAAGGCCGCCCGGAGGCGGCCTTCCCATTCAATCGGTATCCGAAGGGATCAGACCTTGTCGCCCAATGCGCCCTTCACGGAACCCTTGACCTGCTGGGCTTCGCCCTTGGTTTCCTGGGCCTTGCCCTCAGCTGCCAGATCGGGATTGTTCTTGCCGGCGACGGCCTGCTTGACGTTGCCGATCGCTTCGTTGGCGAGGCCCTTGGCCTTGTCGGTCAGTTCACCCATGGCTTATCTCCTTGAATGAAGACGGCGACGTGTGTCCGTCTTTGATCCTTTAAACGTCGCGGAAAACCAACGGTTGCAGTTGCGACAATTTGACACGGATCAATCTTTACCGCCCCCACCCGCCAGCTTCAAAATGTAGGCCCACTCCGCGGGCGTAACCACGGCGACGGACAAGCGCGAGAGCTTCACTAGCTCCATCTCGGCCAGCTTCGGATCGGCCTTGACCTCCTTGAGCGTAACCGGACGAGCCAGCTTCCGGACCGGCTTGACCTTCACCGCAGCCCACTTGCCCTCGGGATCGCTCGGGTCGGGGATGCCGGACTTGCTGATCTGCACCACGCCGACGATCTCCTTGCCGATGTTAGAGTGGTAGAAGAACGCCTCGTCTCCCACCTGCATCGCGCGCAGATTGTTGGCCGCGCGGTGGTTGCGCACGCCGTCCCAGGTGCCCTCTCCCTCGGCCAGAAGATCGTCCCAGCTATAGGCATCGGGCTCGGACTTCATCAGCCAATAGCTTTTTGCCCCGTGGCTCTTGGACATGCATCGCCTCGCGTTATCGACTAGAGCGGACGCCACTAGCCCAATTCAGCGCGGATCGCACTCATGGACATCGCCGAAATCCCCATACTCAGCCTGGCCGACGAGCCGCGCGGCATCGCGTCCGATATCGGACGCAGCTTTCGCACCTTCGGCTTCGCCCTGGTGCGCGACCACGGCATCGATCCCGCGCTGATCGCCGAGGCATGGCGGCTCACAGCGGAACTCTTCGCCTCGCCAACCGAGGAGAAAATGCGATATTTCATGCCGGGCACCGGCGGAGCGCGCGGATATACGCCGTTTCGCACCGAAGTCGCCAAGGGCTTGACGGAGAAGGACCTCAAGGAGTTCTGGCACGTCGGCCGCGATCTGCCGGACGATCACCCGCTGCGCGCGACGATGCTCCCCAACATCTGGCCGGAAAGCCCCGCCGGCTTTCGGACTGTATTCGAGACGCTGTTCGCCGAATTCGATCGCGCCGGATCGCGCCTGCTCTCCGCCATCGCGATCGACCTGGGGCTGGATGAGCAATGGTTCGATCCGGCAATCGAGGATGGCAATTCCGTTCTGCGTCTGCTGCAGTATCCCCCGGTCAAAGCCGAGGCCAGCGGCGCGATCCGGGCTGGCGCGCATGAGGATATCAACCTCATCACCCTGCTGCTGGGTGCGGAGGAAGCGGGCCTGGAGCTACTGGGCAAGGATGGGCGCTGGCTTTCGATCGCGCCGCCTGAGGGCGCGCTGGTGGTCAACATCGGCGACATGCTGCAGCGGCTGACCAATCACGTCCTGCCCTCCACCACCCATCGGGTGCGCAATCCCGCCGGGGAGCGCGCGGGGTACAGCCGCTATTCGATGCCGTTCTTCTTGCATCCGCGCAGTGACTTCCGCCTAGAAACCTTGCCCGAATGCATTGGCAGCGATCGTCCCGACCGCTACCCCGCCACCATCACCGCGGACGAATATCTGCAGGAGCGCCTGCGGGAAATCGGCTTGAAGGGGTAGCCCTCACGGCCCCAGGCGGGGCCGCGGCGCCTAGCCCAGCTTCGCCTTCAGGATCTCGTTCACCACCTGCGGGTTGCCCTTGCCCTGCATGGCCTTCATCGTCTGGCCGACAAAGAACCCGAACAGCGCCTGCTTGCCACCGCGATACTGCTCGACCTTGTCGGCATTGGCGGCGAGGATCTCGTCAACCTTCGCCTCGATCGCGCCGGTGTCGCTCTCCTGCTTCAGCCCCTCGCGCTCGACGATCGCATTGGCGCCGTCGCCGGTCTCCAGCATCTTTTCCAGGACCTGCTTGGCGATCGAGCCAGAGATCGTGCCCTTGCCCACCAGTGCCAGCAATTCCGCGCCGCTAGCCGGGCTTACCGGCGAATCCTCAAGCGACTTGCCTAGCTTGTTGAGCGCGCCGAACAGTTCGGAGATCAGCCAGTTGGCCGCCTGCTTCGCGACATCGGCGGGCTGCTTGCCCTGCGCCGTGGCGGTTTCTCCCAACAGACGCTCGAACCAGCGCGCGGTCTCCACATCGGCGGTCAGCACGCTGGCATTGTATGTGCTGAGCCCAAGATCGCCTTCATAGCGCGCGCGCTTGGCGTCCGGCAGTTCGGGCAGCGAGTTGCGGCAATCTTCGAGGAAGGCATCGTCCAGCACCAGCGGCAGCAGGTCCGGATCGGGGAAGTAGCGGTAGTCGTGCGCATCTTCCTTCGAGCGCATGGAGCGCGTGGTGCCGGTGCCGGGATCGAAAAGCCGGGTTTCCTGAACGATCTTGCCGCCGCTCTCCAGCACGTCGACCTGGCGCGCGGCTTCATGCTCGATCGTGGCCATCACGAAGCGGACCGAGTTGACGTTCTTGGTTTCCGTGCGCGTGCCGAATTCATCTCCGGGCTTGCGGACAGAGACGTTCACGTCGCACCGCATGGAGCCTTGGTCCATATTTCCGTCGCACGATCCGACATAGCGCAGGATCTGCCGCAGCTTGGCGACGTAAGCGCCTGCTTCAGCGGGAGAACGCATGTCCGGGCGGCTGACGATTTCCATCAGCGCCACGCCCGAGCGGTTGAGATCGACATAGGACATCGTCGGATGCTGATCGTGCATCAGCTTGCCCGCGTCCTGCTCGACGTGAATACGCTCGATGCCGATCACCTTGGCTTCGGGTAGCCCGGCCTTCTCGTCCGCGTCGATCGTCAGCGAACCTTCGCCGACCAGCGGATGGTAGAGCTGGCTGATCTGATAGCCCTGCGGCAGATCGGCGTAGAAGTAGTTCTTGCGATCGAACCGAGACCACTTGTTGATCTGCGCGTCGATCGCCATGCCAGTGCGTACCGCCTGGCGGATGCACTCACGATTGGGCACCGGCAGCATTCCTGGCATCGCCGCGTCGACCAGGCTGACCTGCGCGTTGGGCTCGGCCCCGAACTCAGTGGCGGCGCCGGAAAACAGCTTGGAATTCGACGTGACTTGCGCGTGGACTTCCAGGCCGATCACGACCTCCCACTCACCGGTAGCGCCCTGGATACGGTATGTGCTTTCAGTCATGTCAGTCACCACCACTTGCCGGGCCGCGCGGTAAAGTTCGCGCGCTGTTCGATCGCCAGGCCTGCGTTGAGCACGCCCTGCTCGTCGAAAGCCTTGCCGATGATCTGCAGGCCGAGCGGCAGACCCTCACGGTTGAGGCCCGCCGGGACTGACATCGCCGGAAGGCCGGCCAGGCTGGCGGGCACCGCGAATACGTCGTTCAGGTACATCTTGAGCGGGTCTTCGGCGTTCTCACCCAGCGCAAACGCAGCGGACGGCGCGGTGGGCGCCAGGATTACGTCACACTGTTCGAACGCCTGTGCGAAGTCACGCGCGATCAGGGTCCGCACCTTCTGCGCCTGTGTGTAATACGCATCGTAGAAGCCCGCCGAAAGCACGTAAGTGCCGATCAGGATGCGGCGGCGCACTTCCGCACCGAAGCCCGCCGCGCGGGTGGCGGCGTACATGTCTTGCAGGTTAGAGCCATCGGGAAGATCGCGCAGGCCATAGCGCACGCCATCATAGCGCGCGAGGTTGGACGAGGCTTCCGCCGGAGCGATGATGTAATACGCGGGCAGCGCGTACTTGGTATGCGGCAGCGATACGTCGACGATGGTGGCGCCGGCATCCTTCAGCCAGGCAATGCCGTCGTCCCAGGATTTCGCAACGTCGGCGTCCATCCCGTCCATCCGGTATTCGCGCGGGATGCCCACACGCTTGCCGCTAAGATCGGCGTTGAGGCCCTTCTCCCACTCCGGCACCGGCAGGTTCAGGCTGGTCGAATCCTTGGGATCGAAACCGGCCATCGCCTCCAGCATGATCGCGCAATCGGTGACGTCCCGCGCCATCGGGCCCGCCTGGTCGAGCGAGCTG
Source organism: uncultured Novosphingobium sp. (assembly GCF_964277725.1). NCBI lineage: Bacteria > Pseudomonadati > Pseudomonadota > Alphaproteobacteria > Sphingomonadales > Sphingomonadaceae > Novosphingobium > uncultured Novosphingobium sp. The sequence continues at coordinate 17,912 of NZ_CAXYKL010000052.1, forward strand.
GCGAACGCGACCACGCCCCAGCGCGAGCAACGGCCATACGTCGGCTTGATGCCGGTGATGCCGGTGAACGCGGCGGGCTGGCGGATCGAGCCGCCGGTATCGGTGCCGGTGGCCGCCGGGCACAGCCGTGCGGCGATCGCGGCGGAGGAACCGCCCGAGGAACCACCCGGCGCGAGCGGTGCGTTGCCGCCGTCGTTGCGCCGCCAGGGTGAGATCACGTTGCCGAAATAGCTGGTCTCATTGGACGAGCCCATCGCGAACTGATCAAGGTTCAGCTTGCCCAGCATGCCCGCGCCCGCATCCCACAGCTTGGCGCTGACGGTGCTTTCGTACTGCGGCGTGAAGCCTTCCAGAATGTGGCTGGCCGCGGTGGTCTGCACGCCCACGGTGGCGAACAGGTCCTTCATGCCGATCGGCACGCCGGCCATCTTGCCCAGCGCTTCGCCCTTGGCGCGCTTGGCGTCGACGGCCTGCGCGGCCTCGATCGCCTTGTCCGGCGTGGCGACGATGAAGGCGTTCAGCGCGCCCTGCGCCGCCGCGACATTGGCGTTGAACGCCTCCGCCACTTCGACGGCGGTGAAGTCCCCCGAGGCGACGCCCGAGCGGATGGCGGCGACGCCGAGATCGGTGAGGCCGGAGGAATTGATATCTGTCATGCTTATTCGATCACCTTGGGCACGCCGAAGAAGCCGTGTTCGGCCGCGGGCGCGTTGGCGAGGATTTTGTCGCGGATGCCGCCGCCGGTAAGCGGATCGGCATCGATCACATCATCGCGCAGGCGCAGGGTGTTGGGGATGACGGCGGTCATCGGCTCGACGCCGGTGACGTCGACTTCGCCTAGCTGGTCCACCCAGGCGAGGATGCCGTTCAGTTCCGGCACCATCGCCGCTGCCTCACCCTCGCCCAGCTTGATGCGAGCGAGGGAGGCGATCTTTGCCACGGTTGCGGTATCGACCGACATGGTTCGTCCTCATGTCCGACTGCCCGCGATGGCGGGCGGGAAAATTGGCGGGAGGCAGCAGAGCTAACACCCGCCCCGTTGCGCTTCAAGCAGGGCGCGGGGGCGCGCCGCCGGCCTTATTGCGCGGGCGGGGGTACCGCCGGGCCAGCGCCCGGCATGCCTGCCCCGGGAGCGCCGCCGCCCATCTGCATCTGCTGCAGCTGTTGCATGATGCGTTGTTGCTGCTCGATCTCGGCGCGGCTCTTGAAGTCCAGCAGTTCGATCTCAAAGTCGAGGTCGGTATTGGCCGGGATCGGGCCCGCGCCCTTGTCGCCATAGGCCAGCGCGCTGGGGATATGGACCTTGTACTTGCCGCCCTTCTGCATCTGCTCCAGAGCCTTGGTGAAGCCGGGGACGACTTCGGCGAGCGGCAGCACGGCCTGCTTGCCTTCGTCGAACACCTTACCGTCAGGCAGAGTGCCCTTGTAGTTCACCAGCGCCACGTCATCGCGCGTGGGCGACGGACCCTGGCCGGCCACCAGCGTATCGACATCGACCGAGGCGGGCATCGCCGCCCAGGCCACGCCGCAACCCAGCAGAGCGACCGCCGCAATGCCGACCCACAGCTTGGTCAGGCTGCCCTTGGCGATGGGCTGAAGCGGGACGCGGGTGATCTCGGTCATGAAGTCAAAGCCTCTTGGGACAGGATATGCAAAAGGGCGCGGATTGCGTCCGCGCCCTCATGGCTCAAGCAAGCGAAGGGTTCAAGCGCCAACCCGCACCGGAATGCGCGGCCGATGGCGCGTGAAACCTACTTCGCGCCGTCACGCTCCAGGCGCTTGCGCTCCAGCTTGCGGGCGCGGCGAACAGCGGCGGCCTTTTCACGGGCGCGCTTTTCCGACGGCTTCTCGAAGTGACGGCGCAACTTCATCTCACGATACACGCCTTCGCGCTGCAGCTTCTTCTTGAGCGCGCGAAGGGCCTGATCGACGTTGTTGTCCCGTACCATGATTTGCATAAAACGAAGAACCTCACCAAATACGATAGCAGACCGTCCCGCTCCGCCTACAAGGCAGGACAGCCCATGAAAATAATAATGACGAACGCCGCCGATCCCGTACGAGACCTGCGTCAACGGCGCGCCGCTACCAGAGTCGCGCACGAATGGCAACTCCAAAGCCGGTTTCGCGCGATAGTCGGAAGGCCGCGCGCGATGACTGCCAGCCCTGTATCCACGAAAGATTTGGCTTGCCGCCCGCCGCGGTCTATGGCGCGCGCCATGCCGCAATCCGTGCAACCTTCCTTTCTGACGGCTTCGCTGCTCGTCGCCAGCGGCGGCGCGGTAGGGTCGTGGCTGCGCTTCACCGTTGGCCGCCTGTGGGTGATGGCGATCGGCCCGGTACGAGCGGGCGCGTTTCCGTGGGGCACGTTGACCGTCAACATCGTCGGCAGCCTCGCCATGGGCTTGCTCGTCGGCTGGCTGGCGCGGTTCGGCACCCAGGGCGAGGCCACGCGGCTTTTGCTGGCGGTGGGCGTGCTGGGCGGCTTCACCACTTTTTCTTCGTTCAGCCTTGAGGTCGTATCGCTGCTGCAGCGCGGACAGGCGGGAGTGGCGCTGGCCTATCTTGCCGTGTCGCTGCTCGCCGGGTTCGGCGGCCTGTGGCTGGGCCTTATGATGATGCGAGTTTCTGTATGAGCAAGAGAGGCGCGAGCGACAATGTGCGCCAGTTCACGGTGGGCGCGGACGATGATGGCGTGCGCCTTGACCGCTGGTTCAAGCGCCACTTGCCGCAAGTTGGCTTCGCCACCGTCTCGCGCTGGGCGCGGACCGGGCAGATCCGGGTCGACGGCAAGCGCGCCGACGTGGACTTCCGACTGGCGGCGGGCCAGCTGCTGCGCGTGCCGCCCGGGGGTGATCCCAAGGCCGCCGGCCCGGCCCCGCGCCGCCCGCTGACCGAGGAGGAGCTGGAATTGGCGGACAGCATGGTGCTGACGCAGGACCGCGCCGCCATCGTGCTGAACAAGCCGCCGGGCCTTGCCACGCAAGGCGGCAAGGGCATGACCAGCCATGTCGATGGCCTGCTGGACGCCTATGCCGCGGAAGGGCCCCGCCCCCGCCTGGTCCATCGGCTGGATAAGGACACGTCCGGCGTGCTGCTGATCGCGCGCACGCCCGGCAGCGCGGCGTTCTTTTCCAAGCGCTTCTCCGGCCGCACCGCGCGCAAGATCTACTGGGCGCTGGTGACCGGCGTCCCCTCGATCGAGGACGGTATGATCGAGCTGCCGATCTCCAAGCAGCCGGGCACCGGCGGCGAGAAGATGCATGTCGACATGGAAGGCGGCCAACCGGCGCGCACCCGCTATCGCGTGATCGACCGGGCGGGCAACCGCGCCTGCTGGGTGGAACTGCACCCCCTGACCGGGCGCACCCACCAGCTGCGCGTGCACATGGCGGCGATCGGCCACCCGATCGTGGGTGACGGCAAGTATGGCGGGCAGGACGCGTTCCTTTCCGGCTCGATCAGCCGCAAGATGCACCTCCACGCGCGGCGGCTGATCATCGACCATCCGGATGGTGCCCCGCTCGACGTGACCGCCCCCCTGCCCGAACATTTCGCGATGGGCATGGAGCAGCTGGGCTTCGAGGAAGCGGACGGCGCGGACATTCCCGAACCGCGCGCAGAAGATACCCGCGAAGACAAGAAGCGGCTCGCCAAGGCGCATGCCAAGCAGTTTCGCAAGGAACGCCGGGGAGAGCGTCGCTCTCGCGGTGGCGATGCTCCGGGCAGGCCCGCACCCGCCGGCGGGCGCACCCGCAACAGCACGGGTAGCGCGACGACCGCCAGGTCCGCACCGTCAAAGGCTGGCACAGGCAGGCCGAACACCACAAAGCCCGGCGCCGGTAAGCCAGGCGCTGGCAAGCCCAACGCTGGCAAACCTACCACTGGTAAACCGGGCGGAGCCAAGTTCGGCGCCGGAAAGCCGAGCGCCGATAGGGCCCGGAGCGGCCCCTCGCGTCCGTCCACGGGCAAGCCTGCCGGTGGATCGGGCAAACCGGGCGGCAAGCCTCCTGCGCCGCGCGGCAAGCGTTGACGCCGGACTGCGCTGAATGAAGCTTGCCGTGTTCGATTGCGATGGCACGCTGGTCGATGGTCAGGCCAGCATCTGCGAGGCGTTGGAGGCCGCGTTCGCGCGCCAGAACCTGCCTGCTCCTCCACGCGTGGCGATCCGCCGCGCCGTGGGCCTTTCACTCCCCCAGGCGATGCGCCGCCTGCTGCCGAATGAGGCGGACGAGTTGCACCTGGCGCTGGCGGAGAGCTACAAGCTGGCGTTCCGCACCGCCCGCAGCGACGGGCGCGTATCGCAACCGCTATTCCCCGGCATCCCGGAACTGCTGCGCCGCCTTGCGGACAGCGGCTGGACGCTGGGCGTCGCCACCGGCATGTCCGATCGCGGATTGGCACACTGCCTGGCGGACAACGGCATCGCCGACCTGTTCGTGACGCTGCAGACGGCAGACCGCCACCCCTCCAAGCCCCATCCCGCGATGCTGCAGGCCGCCTTGGCAGGCGCCGGCGCGGGTGAGCAGGACGCGGTGATGATCGGCGATACCTCGTTCGACATGCAGATGGCGCGCGATGCCGGAGTGCGGGCGATCGGCGTCGATTGGGGCTATCATCTCCCGCGTGAACTGCTGGCCGCCGGAGCCGAAGTCGTGGTGGAGACACCCGAGCAATTGGGGAAGGTCCTGCTCGCATGAGCCACGATCCGGCGCGCGGGCGCTTTTTCCTGATCCAGCTGGTGCGGCTGGCCGGCGTCGGCTGCGTGCTGATGGGCCTGCTGGCGAGCAACGGCCGGCTGGCGAATGGCGCGGTGCCGACCTGGGCGGGCTATCTGCTGCTGATCATCGGCCTCGTCGGCGTCTTCGTCATTCCGACGGCTCTGGCGCGCAAGTGGAGGACACCTAGGTGAAGCGCTTCTATCAAGCCGTCACCACCATGGCGGCGGACGGTGGCTGGCGCGTTCTGCTGGATGGTCGCGGCATCAAGACAGCGGCCGGTGCGCCGCAAATCGTGCCGACGCGCGCTCTGGCCGAAGCGCTGGCGACCGAGTGGTCGGCACAAGGCGAGACGATCGATCCCACCCGCTTCCCGCTGCGCGATTTGGCGGACTATGCCATCGATGCGATCGCCGGCGGTGCGGAGGATGCCGTTACCGGGCTACTGCCTTACGCGGAAACCGACACGCTGTGCTATCGCGCCCATCCGGACGAGCCGCTGCACCGTCGCCAGCTGGAAACCTGGGAGCCGATCCTGGGCGAGGCGGAAGCCCGGCTGGGCATTCTCTTCACGCGCATCTCGGGCATCGTCCACAAGCCGCAACCCGCCGAAACGCTGGCACGGCTGCGGCACGAACTGGAAGC
>NZ_CAXYKL010000053.1:0-11762 GCF_964277725.1 uncultured Novosphingobium sp.
CCAGCGGACCCGGCACCGATCTATCGAGCAACAGCGATTGCGCCGTGCTGTTCATCAGCTGCACCGTGCCGTTCGCATCCACCGAGATGATGCCGGATGTGACCGATTCCAGCACCGCTTCGATAAACGCGCGGCGCTCTTGCAGCTGCGTGTTCGCGCCGACCAGTGCCTGCGTCTGCTTTTCGATCTGCGCCGTCATGCGATTGAAGGCGCGGTTGAGCAGACCCATTTCGTCGGCCCCGGTACGCCCCTCGACGCGCATCGCAAAATTGCCGCTGCCCACTCGTCTGGCGGCGTCGACCAGTTCGTAAAGCGGCTTCACCTGCCGGTCCGCAAATCGCAGCGCCAGATAGACAGACAGCCCGACCAGCGCCAGCGCGGCGATGAACAGCGCGACATTGAAGCGTAACTGATAGAGCCGTGCCCGGCTGGTCAGCGCCTCATAGCCGCGCACGATGTTCTCGGCGCGCTGCCCCTGGCTGAAGGCCAGAAGGTCCGAACTTCGAGAGGTGTAGAGATAGATCGACGCGGCGCGGTCGATAGGGGTCAGTGCCGCGATCCGGTTGGCGTTGGCTTCCACCACGAACGGATCACCGCCATCCACGCGGCGGACCATGTCGCGCGTCACGTCGGCCGCATCGTTGCCGCCGGTGGGATCGACAATCGCCGCGGTGCGCAATTGGCCGTCAGGCCCTTTCTGCAGAATAGCCGACTTGTCGAGCTTGCGGTTCCTGACCTGGAAATAGAGGAATTCCGGAAACTCGGGCGAAGCGATGGTCTGCTGGCTCATATAGCCTCGCAGATCGCTCGCCATGGCGAGGGATTCCTGGCTGACGTCACGCTGGGCCTGCTCGTAGTAGCCGCGTGCCAGCTTATTGGCATTTTCCAGCAACCCGCGCGAGCTGTCGGAGAACCAGAACTCCACGCCTGACTGGAAGAGGTAAGACGCAAAGATCACCACCAGCAACGTCGGCACGGCAGCGATCACCGAGAAGATGAACACCAGTCGCACGTGCATCCGCCCGCTGCCGCCGATGGTCTGGGCAGCGCGGCGCAGCGCCATCCAGCGCCCCAGCAGCACCAGGATCGCGAGGGCCGGGACCAAGGTGCCGACCAACAGCGTCGCCGTCATGTTGGATGACAGGAACTCGCCATTGCTGGAATTCTGGTAGAGCGCGGCAAAAGTCACCGTCGTCATCACGATAAACGCAACGATCGCCGCGAATACCATGACGCCGAAGAAGTTGGCACGGCGCGCAGACACCTGCATGCGCCGCCACCATCTTGGCCATGTTCGTCTTGGTTGCAGCGCGTCGCTCATCGTTGCGGCGCTACAACACCACTGTGACTTTATCGCAAGGAAAAATCTACGAACGACAGACTATGGCCTACGAACGAACTGTTCCGGGTCCAGCCCCAGTTCTCCGAGCCGCTTGCGCAAGGTATTGCGATTGATGCCCAGCGCCTGTGCGGCGCGAACCTGATTGCCGCCGGTTTCCAGCAGAATGAGGGCAAACAACGGTTTCTCGAACGCCAGCAGCGCCGTTTCATGGATCGTACCAGCGGCGGGCCGCTCGCTCGTCAGCCAGCGCCGAACTGCTGTTTCCAGATCGAAGCTTTCGCCATCCTCGCCAGATGCGGGTCCATCGCCATCCTCGGGCAGCAAGGGCGCAACTGCATCGATATCGATTGCTTCCTCACGCGCCAGCAGCGCCAGGCGATAGATAAAATTCTTCAGTTCGCGCACGTTGCCCCGCCAGGGTTGCTGGCCCAGCAGAATGGCGGCGCGATCCGTCAGATAGCGGCGGGGCAAGCCCTCCGTCGTCGCGAGATGCAGGAAATGCCGTGCCAGCGCCGGAACGTCGTCCGAACGTTCACGCAGCGGCGGCATCGCGATCGGCACGACGTTAAGGCGATAATACAAGTCCTCCCGGAACTGCCCGCCGGCGATCATCGGTTGCAGATCCTTGTTGGTGGCCGCGATGATCCGGGCATCCACCCTCACCTCGTCACGCCCCCCTACCCGGCGCACAGAGCCGGACTGCAGCGCCCGCAACAACCGCGTCTGCGCCTGCATCGGCATGTCGCCGATCTCGTCCAAAAACAGCGTACCACCGGCGGCCTGCTCGAACTTCCCGAGATGACGCGCAACAGCTCCCGTGAACGCGCCTTTCTCGTGCCCGAACAATTCGCTTTCGATCAGTTCGGCGGGAATCGCAGCGGTGTTGACCGCGATGAACGGTCCCGCCCGGCGATGCCCCAACTGATGGATTGCCTCCGCCACCAGTTCCTTTCCCGTGCCGGACTCGCCCAGGACCAGCACGGTCAAATCATTGCGCAGCACGCGCGTGATCATGCGATAGACCGACTGCATGGCCGCGCTGCGCCCGACAAGAGGCAGCCCGCTGCCGATCGGCTCTTCCCCGTCCAGAGGCGCGGCACTGGCCGAGCCCACCGCCTGGCGGACGGTGCGTGCCAGTTCGTCGATATCGAAAGGCTTGGGAAAATACTCGAACGCGCCAGTGTCCGTCGCCCGTACCGCCGTATCCAGCGTGTTCTGAGCCGAAAGGATGACGATTGGCATATCCCCGTGGCGATCATGCACATCGCCCAGACTGTCTATCCCATCGCCGTCGGGCAGCATCACGTCGGTCACCAGCGCGGCAAAGCGGCGCTCGGCCAGCAGCCGGTCACGCTGGGCGATCGTGTCGCAATGGGTAACCTCAAAGCCCTCCGCCTCCAGCGCGGCGGTGATGACCAGGGCGATCGAGGCGTCGTCTTCAACCAGCAATACCGTCATGCGTCAGCCTTGTTCCGGTTGCTTGCCCTAGTACGCGCTTCTGGCGCGATCGGCAGGTGTACGCGAAAGTGCGTCCACCCTGTCGCCTCATCCCGCTCATGACCGATGCGGCCGCTCATGTCGCGGACTAGCTTTCGCACCAGCGGCAGCCCCAGTCCCTGCCCTGACTTCTTGGTGGTCACGAACGGTTCGAAGATGTGATCGCGCATCGCGAGCGGCACGCCCGGGCCATTGTCACTCACCCGCAGTTCGATGGGTAGCCGTACCGGCTGGCCGGAATCCGTCGTGTGAAGCTGCAAACCGCTGGCAAAGCGCGTACGGATAACGACGCGCGCATCGGGCACGTCTGAGCAGGCTTCGCGCGCATTGGCGAGCAGGTTGATCATAACTTGCACCAGTCCGTCCGGACTGCCCATCACGGACGGCAGCGAGGGATCGAACTCCTCCTCGATCCGCGCGCCTTTGCCCGAAGGATCGCCGGCCCTCAGCACATCGATAGCGCGCCGCGCAGCCTCATGCAGGTTGCACGGCTCCACGATCGGCGGCGTCTTGCGGCTGAGCCGCTGCATCCGATCGATCAGGGTGGCGATCCGATCGACCTCGCCGGTAATCAGATCGGTCAGCGCCCGATCGCGATCCTCGACTCGCCTGGCAAGAAGCTGCGCCGCACCGCGAATGCCGGCGAGCGGATTCTTGATCTCGTGCGCCATGATCTCCGGCCCACGCAGAGCCGCGGTGTCCGCGCCTCCGGAGTCCGCCCCGAAAGCGTCGGTCGGCGTGTTATCGTGGATGGTCAGCAGCTGCCATCCGGGCCAATCGGCGACCGGAGCAACGGTGATATCGATCCGGCGCGTCCCCTTGTCCCTGATCGCAACGACGATCTCGCGCGCGGAAACCGGCGTCTCTTCGTCCTTGATGCGCTCTATCAGACGCTCATCCACAAATGTCAGGATCGCCTCAAGCCGCCGCCCGGAAAGCCGGCGCATGCTTTGACCCAGGAACTGCTCGGCAGCGGGGTTGGCCGCCGCGATCGTATGGCCCGGCTTCAGCAGTAGAACGGCGTGGGGCAGACTGGCCAACTGGCGATGCGGCTCCGGCATCGCGGCACGCGGATTATGGCTCATGAGGCCGCTCGACCGGGGGCCGCTACGCAGCCTTACGCTCCCGCCAAGGTGCATAGAACTCCGCCAGCGTCTCCATCACTTCTTTCGGGTCGTCGATGAAATTCACGCGGTTGCGCATATCGGCGGAGCCGGGCAGCCCCTTGGTGTACCATCCCAGGTGCTTGCGGGCCATTCTCACACCCGTGTCTTGGCCGTAGAGCGACAACATCGCTGCGTAATGTTCGCAAATCAGGTCGAACTGCGCCCCGATCGATGGCGCCGCCATGTGTCCGCCCGTGCGCCACCAGTGCATGACTTGGCCCAGCACCCACGGCTTGCCGTAAGCGCCCCGCCCGATCATCACCCCGTCCGCGCCGGACTGTTCCAGCGCAGTCGCGGCGTCCGCGATCTCACAGATGTCTCCATTGACGAGGACCGGCAGGGTCACCGCTTCTTTTACGCGGCGCACGAATGCCCAATCGGCTTCGCCCTTGTACATCTGGTTGCGGGTGCGTCCGTGAACAGTGATCATCTTTGCGCCAAGGTCTTCGGCGATGCGGGCCAACTCCGGCGCGTTCAGGCTGTCATGGCACCAGCCCATGCGCATCTTCACGGTGACCGGTACGTCGACCGCCTTCACGCAGGCGTCGATCAAGGCGGCGGCGAGCTTTAGATCACGCATCAATGCAGACCCGGCATCGCCGTTCGTTACCTTGCGGACGGGGCAGCCCATGTTGATATCGACGATCGCCGCGCCGCGATCCGCGGAAATCTTCGCCGCTTCCGCCATTTGCGCCGGCTCGCAACCGACCAGCTGCATCGACACGGGCTCTTCCGACAAGTCCCACGTCGCCTTTTGAACGGACTGGCGCGTCTCGCGGATCGCGGCGGGGCTGGCGATCATCTCGGTGACATTGAGGCCCGACCCGAACCGGCGCACCAGCTTGCGGAAAGGCAGATCGGTGACCCCGGTCATCGGTGCCAGAACGACCGGGCACGCGATCTCGATCGGCCCGACATGAATGGGCTTCAAAGCGGGCGGGGCGGGGAGATCGGTCATCGTCAAAGCACTGCCTAAAAAACAGGCAGCGCATAGTCCATTGCTTGGGCAGCGGCAAGGGATTACCGGGCCCAGCCATGTCATCGGACCATGAACTGCCCGCCGCGGCCGGGATCGTCGTTGCTGCCGGTCAAGGCCTTCGCGCCGGACAGCCGCTGCCTAAGCAATTCGCGGTATGGCGGGGTAAGCCGGTCGTCCGGCACTCGGTGGAAGCGTTGCTATCGGCCGGGGTGAAGCCGATCATCGTGGTTATCCCAGAGGGCGCGGCCGACTTGGCGGATGCGGCCTTGCAGGGTCTGGCCGATGTCCGCTGCATCGTGGGCGGGGCGAACCGGCAGGATTCGGTGCGTCGCGGGCTTGAGGCGTTGGCGACAGAGCCGCCGGAACACGTGCTGATCCACGACGCGGCGCGCCCCGGCCTACCCCATTCGGTCATCGCCCGCCTTCGCACCGCGCTTGGCCACCAGCAAGGCGCAATTCCCGTCCTGCCGGTAGTGGATAGCCTGGCCCACGCGGACGGATCGGTGATGGGTGCCCCAGCTCAGCGCGAGGCCTTGCGGCGGGTGCAGACTCCGCAGGCCTTTCGGTTTTCTTATATCTTGCGGGCACATAGGGACTGGACCGGCGAGACAACCGCAGGTGACGACGCGCAAGTCGCCCAGGCCGCCGGTTTGACGATCGCCTTGGTCGAAGGAGACGAAGCCTTGCAAAAACTGACGTTCGCCAGCGACTTTGCCGCCGATACCCCGCCGATCCGTATCGGCTCCGGATACGATGTGCATCGCTTGGAGGACGGGGAGGAGCTTTGGCTGTGCGGGGTAAAGATCGAACATCACCAGGGGCTTGCCGGCCATAGTGACGCCGACGTTGCCATTCATGCTTTGGTGGACGCGATGCTGGGCGCAATGGGCGATGGCGATATTGGCCAGCACTTTCCTCCCTCCGATGCACAATGGCGCGGAGCATCTTCCGACCGCTTTCTGGCTCACGCCGCCGGTATCGTCGCCAAGGGCGGCTATCGCCTGGGCAATGCCGATGTGACGATCATCTGCGAAGCGCCGAAGATCGGCCCCCACCGCGAGACCATGCGTGATCGCCTGGCGGCGATACTGGCCGTTGACAAGAGCCTGGTGAGCGTCAAGGCAACGACGACCGAAAAGCTCGGATTCACCGGTCGGGGCGAAGGGATCGCGGCCCAGGCTGTGGTCAGCCTCGTTCGGAACTGAAAGGCCTAACCATGCGCAAAATCGCCACTTTCCTTGTCGGAACCCTGATTGCGCTGCCCGGCATCGCACATGCGGCCCAGCCTTGCCTCACCCCGGCAGAGGCATCGTCGCTGGCGGCCTATGCCCTCCCCGCCGCTATCACCGGCACCACGAAGCGCTGCGCGGCGACACTCGCCCCCACCGCCTATTTGCGCAAGAGCGGCGCCGAGCTGGCAACCCGCTACTCCGCGCGAAAGGCGCAGAACTGGCCGCAGGCCCGCGCCGCGTTCTTCAAGATCGGCGGCACCAAGCAGAACGGGAGCAGCGACTTGTTGAACCAGCTTCCCGATCCATCGCTACAGCAGATGCTGGACGCGATCATCGAAGGCATGGTGGCGCAGGAAATCCCGACCGCCAAGTGCGGTGAGATCGACCGTATAGTCGGCCTGCTCGCCCCCCTTCCGGCGCAGAACACCGCCGATCTGATCGCCGTCGTCATCGGTCTGGGCAGCAAAACGGGCAAAGCCGCGACTGACAAGTTCGCGATATGCAAGAGCTGACCGGCGTGACCTCTGCCATTCTTTCGGACGAAGTGGTCGCGCTGGCCCGGCGCGTCATCACCGAAAATGCGGCGATAAAGCGCAAAGTGGCGGTAGCAGAAAGCTGCACCGGCGGTTTGGTGTGCGCCGCCTTGACCGAGATTGCCGGCTCGTCGGCAGTACTGGACCGCGGCTTCGTGACGTACTCGAACGAGGCCAAGCAGCAATCGCTCGGGGTGTCGGAGGATATCCTGGAGGCGTTCGGCGCGGTCTCGCCCGCCACGGCCTGGGCTATGGCACAAGGCGCATTGCGCAACAGCGAGGCGGATGTCGCGGTGGCGATCAGCGGCATTGCCGGGCCCGACGGCGGCAGTCTGCTGAAGCCGGTCGGCACGGTCGTGTTCGCTTGTGCCTTGCGGGATCAGCCCAACGAAAGCGTCAATGCCGAGCAGCGGATGCTGGACGGCAAGGACCGCAGCGAAATCCGCCTTCAGGCGACGCTGGTCGCGCTCGAGCTGTTATTGCCATAGAGCACTGCCGCCCGCTCTTCGAACGCGGACACCATCTTACGAAAAGCCCGGTCGAAATACTGGCCGGCGATCTTCTCGAACAGCGGATTGCGGAAGGCGAAGTCGACACAAAAGTCGATCTCGCAGCCGCCATCGACATTCCGGAAGGCCCAGGTGTTGTCCAGATCGCGCAAGGGCCCGTCGACGTAATTCACCCGAATCAGATCAGCCCGATGCTTCTCGACGCGTGAAGTGAATTTCTCCTTCAGCGCCTTGAAGCCCACCAACATGTCGGCCACCATTTCGGTCTCACTGTCAGACCGGACGCGGGTGGCCAGGACCCAGGGCAGGAACTCAGGATAACGATCCACGTCAGCGACCAGATCGAACATCTGCTGAGCGGTATACGGCATTGCGCGCGTTTCGCGAATTCCCGGCATCAGCGCGACGCTCCGCCCTGCGCCGCCTTGGCTAGCTGAGCTTCACGCGCCGCGCGCATTTCGGCAAAATCCTTGCCGGCGTGATAGCTGGAACGAGTCAGCGGCGATGATGCCACCTGCAGAAAGCCCTTGGCCCGCGCGATGGCGCCGTGAGCGGCAAATGCCTGCGGGGTCACGAACTCCATGACCTCGGTATGCTTGGGCGTCGGACGCAGGTACTGGCCCATCGTCAGGAAATCGATGTCGGCGCAGCGCATGTCGTCCATCACCTGATGAACCTCCAACCGCTGCTCGCCCAAACCCAGCATCACGCCCGACTTGGTGAAGATCGACGGGTCATGCCGCTTCACTTCTTCCAGCAGCCGCAGCGACGCGTAATAGCGTGCGCCCGGTCGGATCGTTGGGTACAGCCGGGGCACGGTTTCCAGGTTATGATTGTAGACATCCGGCCGCGCCGTAACGATCGCCTCGACCGCGCGGCGCATCTTGCCCCGGAAGTCCGGCGTCAGGATCTCGATCGTCGTGTTCGGGGTGTTGGCCCGCAGCGCCTCGATCACCTTGACGAATTGAGAAGCTCCGCCGTCCGGCAGATCGTCGCGGTCGACCGAGGTGATGACGATGTGCTCCAACCCCAGCTTCGCCGCGGCTTCCGCCACATGGGCTGGCTCATCGGCGTCGACTCGGCCGGGCATCCCGGTCTTCACGTTGCAGAACGCACAGGCCCGGGTGCAGGTATCACCCAGAATCATCACGGTAGCGTGCTTCTTCGTCCAGCATTCGCCGATATTCGGGCAAGCCGCTTCTTCACACACGGTGTTGAGCTTCAGGTCGCGCATCAACTTGCGCGTTTCAGCATAGCCTTGCGATGTCGGCGCCTTGACGCGAATCCAGTCTGGCTTCCGAGCGCGGGGCGGGTTTTCTGGAGCGATCGCGGGGGTTGAGGACAAGTCGTTCATGCCGCCCAGATAGTCACATGCATAAGGCCTTGCCAGTGCCAATCTACCTAGCCAAGAAGAACGCCATGACAGAGCCCACCACAGACTCGCCCGCTTCTCCCCTCGACACGCTGATTGATGGCTATCGGCGATTTCGCGAAGGAGGCTGGAAAACCCAGCGCGAGAAATGGAACACCCTGAGCGAGGGGCAACAGCCCGACGTCATGGTGATCGCCTGTTCGGATAGCCGCGTCGATCCCTCGCAAATCTTCGATGTCGATCCGGGTGAGATCTTCGTCGTCCGCAACGTGGCGGCGCTGGTCCCGCCTTTCGAGACGACACCGGGCCACCATGGCGTGTCTGCCGCGCTGGAATTCGCCGTGCAGGTACTCAAGGTCAAGGAAGTCATGGTGATGGGCCATGGCCTATGCGGTGGCTGCAAGGCCTCGCTCACCCAGTCGCTTCACGGCGCGGAACCGGGTGAAGGTGGCTTTGTGGCGAACTGGATCTCGCTGCTGGACGAGGCGCGTAACAATGTCGCAAGCAAGATGGGTACCGAAGGCCGCGATGCGGAGCGCGCGATGGAGCAGGCTGCGGTTCGGGTCAGCCTGGATAACCTGATGACGTTCCCGTGCGTGCGCAGCAAGGTGAAGGACGGCAGCCTGCGCCTGCGCGGCGCTTTCTTCGCCATCACCGACGGCGTACTGCACGTCATGGACGAAGAAACGCGCGAATTCTCACCGGCTGTATAGTGGCCGCGGCCCCTGCATTGGCCGCTAATCAAACCCGCACAAGAAAGGGCGCCGGAGATTTCCGGCGCCCTCTTTGATTCAGCGTTTAAGCGACCTGCCTCAGCTGGCGGGAGCAGCCGTCGGAGCGGCAGCGCCGGTCTTGCTCTTGGCGTAGGCGCTCCACATCTTGGCGACCGGGAGGCGCGTGGGCGACGTGATCTGCGCGAACGTGCTTTGCGCCTCCGCGTACTTGCCTTGATCCGCCTGCGCGATGCCGATGCGGGTCAGGACGCGATCCTTATCGCCAGAAGCCTTAGGCAAGGCCAGCTTGTAAAGCTCTTCGGCCTTGGCAGGCTGGTCGTAGCTGAGGAACGCGTCGGCCGCACCGTTGATCGCGGCGAACGAGGCCGAGGGTGCCCGCGCTTCCTTCTCGTAGCTGGGCAGGCCGTTCCGGTCAGCCGTGACACGACTCTGCGCCACGTTACGATAGTCCGCAACTTCGCCAGCGGTCAGCTTGCCGGCGGCGATGCCCTGATCGATGATTTTCAGGGTCTCACCCGGCGAACGACGCGGATCAGCGTCCTGAATGTAGGACAGGTAGTCAGACTTGTCGCTCATCGAGCCAGTGCGCGCCATCAAGCGCATGAGATCGAGGTTCTCCTGCGCGCCCATGTTCTTGTTGAGCGAGCGCACCACCTGCAGCGCAGACTGCCAGCTGGCCGGGGTCGGATAGTACTGCACCAGCTGCGCCGAAAGGTCGGTGGCGGGGCCAACCTGCTTGGCATCGTAAGCGGCCTGCAACGCGGTACGCAGCGCACCATCGCTTGGCTTGCCGCCGGCGGCTTTCGCCTTGTCGATCTCGGCCTGCGACAGGGCCAGTGCAGCGCCGGAATTGTTCGTGCGCTTGTAGGCATCGGCCAGAACCTTGTCGATCATGCCCTGCTGATCGCGATAGCCGCTGTCATAGGACGGTTTCAGGTACTGCACCGCACCGGCATAATCGCCGGTCTGGTAAGCGGTGACGCCTGCCAGGTACTGCAGCTGGCCCATCTGCTCCGGCTTGGCCGCGCCGCTGTTGATCATCATGACCAGGCCCTTGTTCTGCAGGGCCGGGTCATTCTTCAGGACGCCGACGTTGCGCGTCAGTTCGCCCAGCTTGATCTTGTCGAGCGGAGTCGTCGCGGCGGCACCAATTGCGGCAAGCTTCGCGTCCGCGCCGCCCAGAGCCGCATCGACTTCCGCCGCAGCCGCCGTCTTGGCCGCCGGGGTCTGAGCGGCCGAGGCCTTGTCAGTCGCAGCCTTTACCGCCGGGTTGGCTTCCGCCCCGCTTACGGCCTTGTCGAATTCAGCGGCAGCCGCCGAGAACTCTTTGGAGAAGGAGCCGGAAACCTTTTCCTTCTTCGCGGCGAATGCCGGCGACGAGGATACGGCAGCAGTCAGCCCCCCGGAGATAGCAACAGCGAGGGCAATACGTGAAATCAGAAACTTGCGAGCCATTCCGGCCAACTCCTCTCAACATCCGCGGGTGAATGGGTGATATCCCACTTCGGCCCAGCGCCAAAAAAAATCGTGCCAGTCATGGCGGCGATTGCGCCGCATGACAACCAGGGTCCGACTAGAACCTTGCCGCTGAACGCGAATTGAATGTGGTTTGTTGCAGGAAGATGCAGCCGTTCCTTCACTTTGAAATGTGGAAAATGCCGCTCGCAGCTCATGCGTGACCGATGCATGACTGGCATTCCGGTGAAGCTTGGCCTAGGGCCGAGGTTCGCACATCCCCGCCAACAGAGAAACGACAAGTAGCGCGTGAGCGACGAAACCGAGATTCTTGAGCCTCAGGGCCCTGCAGGCGAATACACCCGCGTCGACATCGTCGACGAGATGAAGAACAGCTACCTCGATTATGCGATGAGCGTGATCGTGGCACGCGCCCTGCCCGACGTGCGCGACGGCCTGAAACCGGTGCACCGGCGCATCCTCTACGCCAGCCAGGAAGGCGGCATGGTCGCCGGGCGGCCTTACCGCAAGTCCGCCAAGATCGTCGGCGACGTAATGGGCAACTATCACCCGCACGGTGATAGCTCGATCTACGATGCCCTTGCCCGCATGACCCAGGACTGGTCGATGCGCGTTCCTCTGGTGGACGGCCAGGGCAACTTCGGCTCGATGGACCCCGATCCGCCGGCCTCGATGCGCTACACCGAAGCGCGCCTGGCTCGCGTCGCGAACTTCCTTCTGGAAGATCTCGACAAGGATACGGTCAATTTCCAGGACAACTACGATGGCTCCCGCCAGGAGCCGCAGGTCCTGCCAGCGCGCTTCCCCAATCTGCTGGTCAATGGCGCGGGCGGTATCGCCGTCGGCATGGCCACCAACATTCCGCCCCACAACCTGGGCGAAGTGATCGACGGCTGCCTCGCCTACATCAATAATCCGGCGA
>NZ_CAXYKL010000054.1:0-2778 GCF_964277725.1 uncultured Novosphingobium sp.
CCGTCGACCTCAACGAAAAGGCCAAGATCGGCAAGGTCGATCCGCTGATCGGGCGCGGCCCCGAGGTGGACCGTACCGTCCAGATCCTGTGCCGCCGGTCGAAGAACAACCCGCTCTATGTAGGCGATCCCGGCGTGGGCAAGACCGCCATCGCGGAAGGCCTGGCGCGCAAGATCGTCGAGGGCGACGTTCCCGAAGTTCTGCTCAACGCGGTCATCTATTCGCTCGACATGGGCGCGCTGCTGGCGGGCACGCGGTATCGCGGCGACTTCGAGGAGCGGCTGAAGGCGGTCGTCAACGAACTGGAGAAGCTGCCCCATGCGGTTCTCTTCATCGACGAGATCCACACCGTCATCGGTGCCGGCGCGACCAGCGGCGGGGCGATGGATGCGTCGAACCTGCTCAAGCCCGCTTTGTCGGGCGGCACGATCCGCTGCATCGGCTCGACCACCTATAAGGAGTTCCGCAATCACTTCGAAAAGGACCGCGCCCTGCTGCGCCGGTTCCAGAAGATCGACGTGAACGAGCCGACGATCGAGGACACGATCAAGATCCTGGCGGGTCTGCGCTCGGCGTTCGAGGATCACCACCAGGTCAAATACACCCCCGATGCGATCAAGTCGGCGGTCGAGCTGTCGGCCCGCTACATCAACGACCGCAAGCTGCCCGACAAGGCGATCGACGTGATCGACGAGGTCGGCGCGATGCAGATGCTGGTGCCGCCCAGCCGCCGCAAGAAGACGATCACCGCGCGTGAGATCGAGGCGGTGATCGCCACGATGGCGCGCATCCCGCCCAAGTCCGTCAGCAGTGACGACAAGAAGGCGCTGGAATCGCTCGATCGCGATCTGAAGCGGGTGGTGTTCGGTCAGGACAAGGCGATCGGCGTACTGTCCACGGCGATGAAGCTCAGCCGCGCGGGCCTGCGCGATCCGGACAAGCCGATCGGCTCGTTCCTGTTCTCCGGCCCCACCGGCGTCGGCAAGACCGAAGTTGCGCGCCAGCTGGCCAACATCATGGGCATCGAGCTGAAGCGGTTCGACATGTCGGAATACATGGAGCGCCATTCGATCAGCCGCCTGATCGGCGCGCCTCCGGGCTATGTCGGTTTCGACCAGGGCGGCCTGCTGACCGACGCGATCGACCAGAACCCGCATTGCGTGCTGCTGCTGGACGAGATCGAGAAGGCGCACCCCGACTTGTTCAACATCCTGCTGCAGGTGATGGACAACGGCCGCCTGACCGATCACCACGGCAAGACCGTCGATTTTCGCAACGTGGTGCTGATCATGACCACCAATGCGGGCGCTTCGGACATGGCGCGTTCGGGCATCGGCTTTGGCGATGTCTCCAAGGCGGACGCGGGCGAGGAGGCGGTGAAGCTGATGTTCACCCCCGAATTCCGCAACCGCCTGGATGCGATCGTGCCCTTCGCCTACCTGGGCAAGGACACCATCAGCCGCGTGGTCGACAAGTTCATCCTCCAGCTGGAACTGCAGCTGGCGGACCAGAACGTCCACATCCAGTTCGACAGCGATGCGCGGGAATGGCTGGGTGAGCGCGGCTACGACAAGCTCTATGGCGCGCGCCCCATGGGCCGCCTGATCCAGGAGAAGGTCAAGCAGCCGCTCG
Organism: uncultured Novosphingobium sp.; assembly: GCF_964277725.1. Lineage (NCBI taxonomy): Bacteria > Pseudomonadati > Pseudomonadota > Alphaproteobacteria > Sphingomonadales > Sphingomonadaceae > Novosphingobium > uncultured Novosphingobium sp. The sequence goes on from NZ_CAXYKL010000054.1 coordinate 1,633, forward strand.
CCGAGGAACTGCTGTTCGGCAAGCTGGCCACGGGTGGCGAAGTGCACGTCTCCATCAAGGAGAACGCACTTTCGTTCGAACTGACCCCGGCGGCGCCCAAGCTGACCAAGGCGAAGAAGAAAGCCCCGGCCAAGAAGACCGCGCCGGATGCCGGTTCGGAATCGGAAGCCAGCTCGGACGAGTAACTCCCGGTCGGGCACTGCCCACAAGCATGGGGTGGAACCACACCGGTTCCGCCCCATTCTGTTATGATGGCGCGTGATTTCTCCTGGATCAGACCCGAACCCTGGGGGATCCACGTCGTCCCAGCGGACAGCTGGATCGACCCTGCCCGACCGGTCGATCGCGCGTTGGTGACGCATGGCCATGCCGATCACGCACGCGGCGGCCACGGCGCGACCTTGGCCACGCCCGAAACGCTGGCGATCATGAAGCTGCGCTACCAGACGGACGCGGGCGCGCAGCCGACTGCTTATGGCGAGACGATCAGCCTGGGCGGCGGCGTCGATGCGACCTGGCTCCCGGCCGGGCATGTCCTGGGTTCCGCCCAAATCCTGCTGGAACATGCGGGCGAGCGGATCATCGTCACCGGCGATTACAAGCGCCGCGCAGACCCCACCTGCCCACCGTTCGCGGTGACGCCGTGCGAAGTGCTGGTGACGGAAGCGACGTTCGGCTTGCCCGTCTTCCGCCATCCCCCGGTCGAGCACGAAGTCGCCAAGCTGCTCAAGGCGCTGGCCGAGAACCCTGACCGCTGCGTGCTGGTCGGCGCTTACGCCTTGGGTAAGGCGCAGCGCCTGATCGCGGAAGTCCGCCGCGCCGGCCATACCGCGCCGATCTACCTGCATGGCGCGATGGAGCGGATGTGCCGGCTCTATCAGGAGTTCGGCGTCGATCTGGGAGACTTGCGCCTCGTCAGCGACGCGAAAAAAGAAGACATCGTTGGCCATATCGTCGTCAGCCCGCCGTCGGCGCTCAATGATCGCTGGAGCCGCCGCCTGCCCGATCCGATCACCGCGATGGCGTCCGGCTGGATGCGGGTGCGCCAACGCGCCCGCCAGCGCATGGTGGAACTGCCGCTGGTCATCTCCGACCATGCCGACTGGGACGAGCTGACGCAGACGGTGGTGGACGTGAACCCCTACG
>NZ_CAXYKL010000055.1:0-17497 GCF_964277725.1 uncultured Novosphingobium sp.
TTTCGCTGGCCTTGGCGCTCGCGTGCGCCTGCCTGCTCATCCGCGGGAACTACTGGCACGCACGCTCCGCCAAATGGGAGGACGTCGCCAGCAAATGGAAGTCGGCGCAACAGGAGCAGGAAGCAGCGTACGTCGCCGCGCAGGCCAGTGCCGCCGCATCCGCTCGGGCCGCGCGTCTCGCCGCCGAGCAGACATCCCGCACCATCGCCGAAAGGGCCGACCATGAAGATATCGATGCGCAGCGCGATGCCGCTGCTCGCTTTGCCGATGCTCGCCGCGTGCCAGTCCACGCCAGCCCCGCTGGCAGTCCGTCCGGCCACGCCGGAGCCGCAAGCCAAGCTGACCCTGCCCCGCGTAGTGACCGAGCCGGTGCCGATGCCGTGGTGCTTGGCCGGGGCGAGTTCGACCAGCTCGTCGGCAACACCCTCCGTCTCGAGCGCGTGCGCCGCTGGGGCGAAGAACTGATCACCGCAGGCTTGGCCTTCCCGGCCGCTGACAATCAGAAGGAAGACTGAACCATGGCCGGATACCGAAACTATCAGGCACGTGCACGCGCGGCATTCATCGCCAAGGGTGGCGCCACCCCCACGCCTACGCCTGGCGTGCCGCAAAACCCGAGCATCGCGTCACTCGGAAGCAACATTATCGAAGTACCGAGCGGGGCATCACGCAACCGGCAGGGCAATTTCGCCAATGGCCAACAGATCAACACCTATTCGTGCAACATGCACCTGTGGGCCGAGGCATTGGACCCGACTGCACGGATCTTTGCATACCCCGCTGAGAATGCAATTGAGGAAAACAGCTTCGGCATGAATGGCCTGGTCCTGGCGGCAGACGGGCACGGCATCAACGAGATGCAGCGGTACTTCCCGAAGCTACAAGCGGCGATGGCGAACGGCCGTAAGTTTATCGTGACCGTCAATTGCCCCATTGGCTTGCCGCAGCCGCCCGAGACGCGGCAATCCGTTGTGGATCGCATGTTCAATGAGCTGGTGGACCCACTTTTGCGGATGGGTTGCTACGTTCGGATCGATCAGTTTGTCGAGCCGGGTACGTCCAAGGGCGGCTATATGGCCTCTGGCAATTACTGGCGCAATTTGTTCCCGACCTTGAACGACGATGTTGCCGCCCGTGCTGCGTTGCGCAACGTACCTATCATTCAGAACCGTTCGGCGGTCATCAATCCGGCAAGCCCTGATGCCAATCCATTCCCGTGGGCTATTCGCGGCGGCGGCACAGAGGCTGCTCAGACTGGGGATTGGACGCACTGGTCAACGCTTGGCGGCTACGAGCAGGGGAAGAAGAAAGTCGATCACTCCATAGCTATTGGCCTCCCGCGACCCACTCTGCCCCCGGTCACTACTGCCAACAATTATGCGCCCAACCCACTGATGGCCACTGCGGCAGGAACGGGGGTATTGCAGAATGGCATCACGGGTGTTGCGCCCGATGGCTCCACGGTCTCTCGCATAAGCACAAATGGCACCAGCTTAGCAGCCATCAACGTCAATCCTATTTCGCGGGTTCTTTCCAACACTCGCTTTGGCACCGGCGCAAAGACGCTTTCACGCGTCACGATTGACTCTAGCGCTTTGGGGGCCTCCGACAAGGAAGCCGCACGCATCACGATGGCTCAGATTACCGGGCTAACCATTGGCAAATGGTATGTGCCTCGCTTCAAGGCGGATGTTCAGGCGTTTGGAGGGTGGACCGGAATTTCCGCGTCCGTTGCGTGCCCTGACCACTCTAACAGCGGGCGCTCTTCATCGGTGGCCTTCGCTGCGCACAACGGCTCCGGCACCCCTGTTTCAGCGATTGATAGCAATGCAATGCCATGGCCTGCCGAGGCTTACTGCGCCCGGTTCTTCGGTCACGCCTTTAAGGCCGTTGCCACCACAGCTTACTTCCGCATCGAGGTAGGCGTCCAAAAGGCGTCTGGCTTGGCGATCGTCGATGTTGGCGACCTGGAATTGCTCGATTTTGTGGACGTGTTCGGCGTCGCTGAACCAGCCCTTATGATGTTCGACCCGACGACTGATGCTCAGCCGCTAACCATCGACCTTCCCAGCCTGAACCTATCGTTCCCGGAAGAGGCTCCGGTTTCCCTCAACGTGCCTCTTTCACGCAGCGGGCGGATCACGGTGACAGGCGACGTTTACGACAAAAACAACGCACCCACACGCTTCAAGCAAGACGCGCTCCGTCTATATGGAGGTCCGTTCGACTTCGAAGCTCCGTCACTGTCCAATGGGAACACCGGGTCACTCACTATCAGCGCGCGGTCCTGGAACCCGGCATCGGCAGTCCGTGACGCCAAGACGGTCAACCTTTCCGTTACCGACATCGACGATGGCTACACCGATACCTTTACCCGCACGGGCGAACTCGGCACCCAGGGCGACCCTTACGTAAAGTACGGGACCGGCACCCAGACTATGAATGCCAACGGGTCAAGGCTAAGTGGCAGCAGCGGTACTGGCCGCGTGGTCTATCTGTTGCAGCAGGGAGCGCAGTACGAGCAGCAGGCGAAAACCTTGCTCACGGGCATCTCTGGCGCATTTGCTGGTATGGTCATTTCTGGGAAGGACGCGGACAACTTCGTAGCGATACGCTTGGGTTCCACCAGCTATCAACTGACGCAAGTGCTTAACGGCGTCGTTAGTTCGTTGGGGTCTTCCGAGCTTTACGCCCCGATTACTACGGACGGCATACTTCGAGGTCGGCGAGAAGGGCAGAAGATCATCTTCGACCAGGGCGGCGTCCCTCTTGTATCGGCTACGCTGGCCGATGGCGTGGGGCTCGATTGGTTCAAAAGCGGTTGGTTTAACGCCAGTTCGAGTGCTCTTTCTGCCCTTCTCGACAACGCCAACTTTCAGACGACCAAGCCGTTCACTTATGTGACTGGCATCGCTGCGCTGAAGGTCACGTCCACCGGCAATCAGGCAGTCACTGTGTCAGCCGCCAATCCGCCTGACATCCCGCTCACGCGCAAGGTATTTGGCTCGGACAGCGTGAACACCACCTTGTCGATCAAGTCAGCGACCAAGAACAGCGTCTCGCAAGACCTTTCAACCTTGCCGTGGAATACGCAGGAGAGCGACCGCATCCGTCCCGGTGGCACAGTCGGCGTAGCTACAGACGTATGGGCGCTGGTCATTACCCAGAACTTCCTGGACGCCAAAAACGACGGCCTCGACACCACTATCACGATCACACTGAGTTGAGGCCCGCCATGATCCGCTATCTGCTTACTCTAGCCCTCGCCCTGATCGCCAGCCCCGCGCTCGCCCAAACCGTCACCAGCGCCACGAAGCTGACGGACGGCAATGGCGACGGCCAGATCGTCGTCAACAAGGCCGTCACCACCCCACAGGTCAAAAAAGGCACGGTCCTATTCGACTGCGGCAGCAAGGCCGCGCCGTTCGTCTATGCGGTCGGTAAGCCGGAGAACTGCCCCGCCCAGGTCAAAACCGCGACGCCTCTGCCGATCGTGGACGGCAAGAACAAGAACGGCGTCTACGGCGTGACCACCTATCCCGGCCCGGTCCGTGTCGGCGGCGCTTACCGCGTCATTGAGAGCTACCCCACCACGGTCGCCAGCAACGTCAAGATCGACGGCCTGGCCACTGACGATCTCCAACGCGGCGGCATCCGTCTTCGCGGGCAGATCGCCGGCGTGACGATCAGCAACAGCACCTTCAAATTCCGTGCGGCTCCGCAGGTAACTCCGAACCTACCTGCCTGCCTTGAAATCGGGGACAAGGACGCCAAGACCAGGATCACCAACGTGCTGGTGCAGAACGTAATTTGCGAGGGCTTCCAGATGACGCTTGCGCCCGATCGCTACTGGAACGGCGATGGCCCGACCGTGGAAGCCAACGTCGCCGGCGTCCGCTTCGATCACGTCATCAGCCGCAACAACACTGATGGTTGCTTCGACGTAAAGCCGTACTTCACGGCAACGGACATCGTGGCTGAGGGCTGCAAGCGCAACCTTCGGATCTGGAAGGGTGCCGACATCGAGCACCTCACTTCCATCACGCCCATTAAGCGAGGTGGCAGCGGTGTGGCGCAGCACGTTTGGATCCACGGCAACGACAAGGCTCCTCCCGTCGTCCACATCGGCCTGCTCGAAGTGACCAGCACGAACGCCGCCCCGATCATCACCATTGAGGATGGTGGCGCGATCGTGACCATCGGCCGCTGCAAGCTGGATGTTCCGGCAGGCACGCCGTTTAGGGTCGGCGGCTCGAAGAACATTAAGCTGACGGTCGGAGACGGGTGCGTGCCACCTCGCCAGGTGGGGGTACCTTCCGGGGTACCCGTGCCCATGTAGGACCTAGACAGCGGCAGAAATACGCGGGCGTGCATTGATCGCGGCGGAGGGGTTATCCGCCTTGATCGTGGGACCTTATAGCGAAATCTGCCCAGCGAAGAGGAGCAAGAGGCGACCCCAATCGGCCTGCCGTGTCATCGGGCCGCCGCCTCAATCGCCAGCCAGCCCCGTCGCCTGCACCGGCTGCACACGAGACGCTCCGAGAAATCACGGTAGGTGCGGCAGCGGGGTAGCTTCTCGTATAGCTGGGATGTTGGCCAGATCGCTTCGTGTGAACAAGGTGGCATGCACGAGGCCGGGGTGCATTTGATCCTGACGTGGCTGGCATAGCCGACCGCTTCGTCGAGCGGCATATCAAGGTGATGGAAGGGCATATCCAGCACCGCGCCAAGCGCTCAGCCTTTCGGTTCATTGATGCGGGCAAAGTGGCTGACGACATTGCGATGAACGAGGCGTCGCTCGATCAGCCACCCGCCCGAACCTTCTGGCAGCCATTGCGCGTCGCGCGCGCCCATACCGGTGACCCAAACGAGGTAGCCGCCGTAATCGGGCTGCTTCGGAAGATCGGCTATAGGGGTCCACCTGATGGCAGGCCGGTTCCTGGATGTCACAGCGCGCACCAATCCAGCTCGGCGTCGTCTAGCGCCTCGAACATATCGCCCTCCGCCCCGCAGGCGTTTAGCCGGGCCCGTACATCGTCCACCGTTCCGTCCAAGGGAAACTGACGATCGGCTTTCGCTGCCGTGATCAGCGCTGCGCGTAAACCCGTCGCCGGCTGCACCAGCAACCAGCGACCGAACGACGGCAACTCGTCGGCCGTCTTGGTGCGCCCCTCTATCTTCAGGCGGGCATCCTTCGGCGCTGGCGTGAACGCCCGGTAGTCGGTCGCCTTCGTGATATCCTGAAAGGTACCGCCGCCCGACGCGATACGACCTATCTCCCGGCAAACATTCTCGATCGCCGCGCGCTTTGCCTCCGCGTCCACCGTGCTTCTCCATCGCGAATCAATGACCCGCAACGAATAGCATGTTCCAATTATGTTCTCATAGATGGGTGAGACATAGGCCATCGGACGCGGCAGGATCGCGTCGGTCACTTGCCTCGGTGAGACATTCAAGAACGGCTGATATCCGCCATCGTGGCTGACCTACTCGGGGAGCAATCTAGCCAATAACCGACCGAAAATCGGTTCTTCCCTCGCTCTCGGGGACGGGAATCTCTCACTTTAACCAGAGCAAGACCATATGGCAACCACTGCCCGATGCGCCGATCAGCCCCGTTGTTCTCCGAAAAAATTGAAGATAACCGTTATGGCTGAAGGCAGCAAGCAGTGTAGACGTTGGTGCAACGGTCGATCTCGCGCTTCTTCCACGTTGCGGATCTTAGCGGAGAACGGGTCATCCGGATGAAAGGTGATGGATGTTGTTCGCGTTGCATCAAAGGCTAACGATTTGAGGCCGATCTTTTGTGTGTCTGGCCACTCACAGTTGTTGCAGATTATCTGCGAACCATCCTCAAACCGATCGTCGGGATCGATAACGTCTCTTTCCCTGATTATCGCCATCATGAGCATCTTTAGCAGGGCCCATGCATCCTCCAATTGCGCTGCTTTCTTTGGCGGTTTGAAGCGCTCGTTTGCATGTCGGTAGGAGTTTGCGGTCCGTTTAACTTTCTTAATCAGTGCGCTCTGATCTGGAAAATGATCAATCAGACCCTGCTCTCCACCGTAGACATTTTCCATTCTTTCGATTGTTTTGTAGATCTCAAACCAGCTAGGCTGATGGGACCACTCTCGCAGGGCATCGAATACATCATTGTTTGTGATGGCTCTTAGATGTAGATCTTTAAACCGGTTATCTGGCTGAACGTCTTCTATTCGCTTAATGCAGGTAAGTGTAAGCGTTGTTTCTCTGGTTTGCTTCACAATCCTGTTATCGCTCTCCAGCTGAAACACCGTTCCAAGCTTTATAGGTCCGCAGCATTCTACTAACTCGACGCAGGCCCGTGCTACGCTAACGTCCGAAGTCGCAAGCTCAAGAACTTCCTGCGGCGATATTGCTTCATCCCACCTCTGCGATCTGGCAACATACAACTTATTAAAGCGCACAATAAACAAGGATGATGGAGACAGGGGAAAGGAGTTTACCTGACATAAAAAATTCTCTAGCTCGATTATATTGCCTTCAAGCTCAACGCCCCATTTACTTTCCATTGTATACATAGAAACCGCCATCGATCGTGTTCTGGAGTCTGCACCTGCGCACAGCCGGGTCCGGCTGTACTCCGAGTGACTCTAGCCCTCCCTAGATGTTTCTACAAAAGTTAGACAACGATAGCCGGACGCCCCAGGAACCTGTGAGAGCTGCGCGACAGGTTAGACACTGCCGTTTAGCGGATTTCTGCCGATTACGAAGCCCGGCTCGAACTTCCAGCCTCGATCGCAAAATTAGACGCCGGTTTACAGTCTATTGTAAACCGTCTCAGAGCCACTCCGGAACGGCGGCGCTAAGTCACTGATTTGCAAGGAAGGCCTGGTAGCGGAGGAGGGACTCGAACCCCCGACACGCGGATTATGATTCCGCTGCTCTAACCGGCTGAGCTACTCCGCCAGGCCAAGCCACCATCCGGTGGCCCCTGCAACCGCTCAGGCGGTGCAGGCCGCGTCCCTTAGGGCGGGCATTCGGAGAGGTCAACCGCAGAGTTCAGTCTTTAGCCGCGAAACGCAAAAGTCCGGATCGGTCGCCACGGTCCGCCCTCGTATGCGTACAAGCCCAAGCCGTGAAAGCGGAAGGCGCGGGGGCGGAAATCGGGAGCGAGCTCGGCCTGCAACGCGCGCGCCGCTTCGCCTGTCACCTTGTTCTGGATGGTGACATGAAGGCGTGGCCGCTGGGAATCCTGCCGGGTGAGCATCCCGTGCATCCGCTCCGCTATCGCGTCATGCAGCGATAGCATCGCGGGAGAATCGATGGCGATCGCTGTTCCGCCGCCCAGTTTCATGATCCCGGTCAGGCAAGCTTCTGGCGGCGGGGCGGCTGCCAGCGACGACAGGAGGCGACGCGTTTCTTCCTCGGAAGACGGCGGAAGGGCGTGAAACAGCGTGACATGAGCGCGAAGTTGATTTCGCTCGGGCGGGAAATGCTGCCTCCGCAGGGCATCGGCCCAGCCGAGGATATCGGGCGGCATCTCCGCCGTAACGATCAGCGGTGCGTGCTGGGATGCTGCGCCGGTCTTTGGATCGATCGTTGTATTCATCCCGCCAGTCCTACCCGATCCGCAGCTTCAACTACCGCCGATAACAGCCGCCGACCTGCTTTTCGGTTGCAGAAAGCGCTGTAGAAAAGCGCAATTGCCCTCCAAGACCCCCTTTGGGTCGATGCTGGCTCTTTTCAAATGCCTTCCCCCCTCCTAATCGAGCGCAATAAATTGGCTTCGAACATCAATCCGACTGATTTTCGGCAGATGTCTTGAGAGAAGAGGCAATGATGGGGCGCAAACGGGTATTGGTGGTGGACGACGAGATGCTCGTCGCCATGATGCTGGAAGATATGCTGACGGACATGGACTATGACGTGGTCGGCCCCGCCTCCACCTTGGACCAGGCTTTCAAGCTTGCCTCGACCGAGGCGCTTGATGGCGCGATCCTGGACTTGAACCTGGGCCATGGCGAGGTTTCCACGCCGGTCGCGGAAAAGCTGAGAGAACGCGGCGTGCCGTTCCTGCTGGCAACTGGCTACGGCGCCGGGGAGCAGACCGATGCGCTGGGACACTCAGGGCTGTTGGCCAAGCCTTTCGCGATGAGCGATGTGGAGACGGCGCTGAAGTCGATCCTGGACTAAGTCGCCGCTGCTCCTTCAATGATTTCGCGGATCCGTGTCGCGAGGACATCCATGGCGAATGGCTTTGTGATCAAGGCCATTCCCGGTTCCAGAAAGCCGGAGGCAAGCGCTGCGTTCTCGGCGTAGCCGGTCATGAACAGCACTTTCAGCTCAGGACGGGTGACACGGGCGGCATCGGCCACTTGTCGCCCATTCAGCCCCGGCAAGCCGATGTCCGTGACGAGAAGGTCGATCCGGCCTGGCGCCTGCACTTTGGCCAGCCCTTCGGGCCCATCCGCCGCCTCAATCGCGTGATAGCCAAGCTCGTTCAGCACCTCGACGATGAGACTGCGAACCACCGCCTCATCTTCCACCACCAGCACCACCTCGTTGGCTCTGGAAGCAGGCGTAAGGGCATCCGTGATCGCTTCCTGCTCGGGCGTTTCGGCACCGCAATAGCGCGGAAGATAAAGCTTGATAGTGGCGCCCTGCCCTTCGACGGACTCGATCAAAGCGTGGCCTTCAGATTGACGGGCAAAGCCATAGATCATCGACAGCCCCAGCCCAGTGCCTTGGCCAGTCGGCTTGGTGGTGAAGAACGGCTCGAATGCCTTGGCGATCACCTCGCGGCTCATGCCGGTTCCAGTATCGCCGACACTCAGGCAGACGTATTGCCCCGGCGCCACATCACGGTGCGGCCCCGCGAACGCGCGATCGAGAGTGACGTTTTCGGTCTGGATCGTCAGCACACCGCCGTCCGGCATCGCGTCACGCGCATTGATCGCCAGGTTCAGGATGGCGCTCTCCAGCTGGTTGGGATCGCAGCGAGTAAGCCACAGGTCTGGATCCAGCAACATCGACAAAGTGACGTTTTCGCTGAGCGTACGGCGCAGCAGATCGTCCATCGAATCGATCAGCGGATTGGCGCGGACCGGCCGGGGGTCCAGCGGTTGCCGCCGGGAGAAGGCCAGCAGGCGATGTGTCAGCGATGCCGCCCGCTCCGCCGATCCGCGCGCACCCTCGATCCAGCGCGGAAGATCGGTGGTCTGACCCTGCGCGATGCGCTTTTGCATGATGTCCAGGCTGCCGGTGATGCCCTGCAGCAGGTTGTTGAAATCGTGCGCGATGCCACCGGTCAGCTGGCCTACGGCTTCCATCTTGTGGCTCTGCCGCAGCGCTTCCTCGATCTCGCGCTGCTCGGTGATATCGCGGCCGATGGCATGAATACGGTTATCGGCGGGCACTGCGGTCCAAGCCAGCAGGCGGTAGCCACCGTCACGCATAAGGTACCGGTTTTCAAAGGCCAGCGTGCTGTTGCCCTCGGCCAGACTGGCGACTTCGCGGTGGGTTTGCAGCAGATCGTCCGGATGCACGAACTCGCTTAGAGAACGCCCAAGCATCTCGGCTTCTTCCCAGCCCAGCATCCGCTTGGCGGAAGGATTGACGGCGGTGATCACGCTATCGAAGTTGCACACCAGCATCAGATCCTGGCTAATCGTCCAAAGTCGCTCACGATCCTTCACAGAAGCGGCTTCGGCCCTTTTCTGCGCCTCGATCTCGGTATTCGTGCCCACCCACGCGGTGATGGCTCCGCGCGCATCGTGCAGGGGCACCGCGCGAGTCAGATGCCAGCGGTACGCCCCCGTACTATCGCGCAGGCGGAACTCGGTTTCGAACGGCTCGCCTGACGAAGTGGACGCTCTCCATCCCTTGACGATGCCGTCCAGGTCGTCCGGGTGAACCGCCTTGATCCACTTTTCATATCTCGATCCATTCCTCGCCTGACCGATGTAGCGGAAGAACTGATCGTTCAGCCAATCGACCGAACCGTCGGACCGCGCCGTCCAGACTTGCGCGGGCATGTTCTGGGCCAGCGCGCTGAATTGCGCCTCGCTCTTTTCCAGGGCGCGCTGGATACGGATGCGATCGGTGACGTCCTGCACCACGCCAACCATGCGGACACGATTGCCCTGCGCATCGTATTCGAAGTCCGCCTTTCGCGCGACCGTCCGCTCCTCGCCCGTATCGGCGCGGCGAATGCGATACTCAACGTCAAGCAAGGCCGACCCCGCTTGACGCGAACTGGCACTGGACACCAGAGCGCGATCTTCCTCCAGAACCAGGCGCTCCATCACTTCGGCACCCAGCTCCGCCTGCACCTCCAGCCCGAAGATGCGGCATAGCTCTTCACTGGCGCTGACCAGGCCGGTTGCGATATCGACTGAGAACAGCCCCACGCCGCCCGCCTCCTGCGCCCGCCGTAATCGCTCCTCGCTTTGGCGCAACGCCTCCTGCGCCTCATACTCGGCCGTACGATCGCGCATCAGCTTCACAAAGCCGATCGGATCGCCGCCTTGCCCGACCAAGGGCATCATCTCGCTCAGGCCCCAGAACCGTTCGCCGGACTTGCGCAAATGCCAGCGTGCGTCATGCGCGCGGCCCAGCAATAACGCCTCTCGCCGCTTTGCCGCAGGCCGCCCTTGCTCGCGATCTTCAGGCGTGAAGAAACGGGCCATCGGCTGGCCCAGCATCTCATCCTCGCGCCAGCCCAGCATCTCCGTCGCACCGCGATTCCAGAGAGTGACATTGCCATCAAGATCAGTCGCGACGATGCCATAATCGATCGCGCTATCCAGGATCTGGCGGTTGAACGCCTCGCGATCGCTGAGAATACCCTCGACGCGGGCATGCTGCACATAGGCCCACGATCGCTCGCTCACTTCGCGCACGATTCCCACGTCATAGTCCGACCAGCGGCGGGGCGCGTTATGCTGGATGGCCATCAAGGCGATCAGATGCCCATCGCGGATGAGAGGCATGCAGACGGTGGCCATCACCCCAATTCTGCCGAACTCCGCCGCCGCGCCGGCATCGAGTTGCGAGTGGACGTCGCTGATGATCAGCGGCCGTCCGCCTGTCAGCTCCCGAACCGCCAGATCGCCGAAATCGGACAGATGGTATCGGCCCACCGTCGGGGGTTGTCCCGGCGCGTACCATTCGCCGCGAATGGTAACGCCATCCTCGTCCGCCTCCAGATCGGCGTAGACGCAACTGGTGACGCCTAGGTGCTGCGCCGTCATCCGCGTCGTTTCGAACAGCACTTGTTGGATGCCGGACTTCTGGGCGATGGCCTGGCTCAGCTGATCGAGGAACAGCAGGCGTGCGCTCGCTTCCTCAAGTCCCTTGCGCGTGCGCACCTTGTCGGTCGTTTCCACGACCACGCCGATAACGCCCGCCGGTTTGCCGTCGTCACCGGGAACCGGCGAATAATCGAGGTTCATCCAGACCTGCTCCGGGCGGCCATTGCGCAGCAGTATCAATTCGTGGTCGGTATAGCTCAGCGTGCCACCCGCCAGGCCCACCCGCATCACATTGTCGTTGAAGTCGGCGACTTCCTCCCACCCATCGCGAACGTTGGAGCCCAGCAGGCGCGAATCGCGCCCACCGGCAAAGACGGAATACGCGTCATTATAGATCATGACGCCCTCCTCTCCCCAAAGGAGCACCAGTGGGACCGGGCTGGACAGCATCATGCCCACGGTATGCCGCAAGCTGGCAGGCCATTGCGCGATCGCACCAATCGGCGTTGCCGACCAGTCGAATGTGGCGATCCGACGCGACAGCTCGCCCCGGCCCTGCAGGAATACGGGTAGATCAATGCCGGGCGTCTGCCGGTTCATCGCCATCCACTCACTCCCTGGCAACTCCGTTATCGTAATTTGCCGGATGGCGGCGCGTTTCAATGCCTCGCAAAAACGAGCGGTTCCAGCAAGCTTTCTGACGTGGCAAGCCTTCTTCCAATCACATCAACGCGGGAAACTGGACGCGGGCTTGTCATATCCCTACATAGAGCTTGGAATGACCTCTCTAGCTACCACCACAGCGGTTCGCGGACGTCCTCGCGAATTCGATCCGGACACGGCGCTCGCAGCAGCGCTGCGGGTTTTCTGGAAGCAGGGCTACGAAGGCGCCTCCATGGCGGACCTGACCGAAGCCATGGGGATCACCAAGCCCAGTCTCTACGCCTGCTTCGGCAACAAGGAAGCCTTGTTCCGCAAGGCTTTGGACCTCTACGAGCGGGACAAGCTTGCCTATATCGGCACGGCGCTGGATGCCCCCACCGCCCGTGGCGTGGCGGAAAAGCTCCTTCGCGGAGCCCTCAGCACGCATTGCGGCGGTTCCGATCCCCACGGATGCCTTGGGGTGATCGCACTTGTGGCGGGATGTGCCGAAGCGGAATCGATCCGTGAGCATGTCTGCGCCCGTCGGGCATCTTCCGAAGCGGCGATGATTGCGCGTTTCGATCGCGCGCGCCGGGACGGGGATCTACCTGATAACGTCGACCCGAAGGCTCTGGCGTCCTGCCTTACGACTGTGCTGCAGGGGCTGTCCGTGAAATTCCAGGCGGGCGCGACCCGGCAGGATCTTGAGAACGTCGTCGATACCTTCCTGACGATGTGGCCTGGGCGCTAAGCCGCTTTCGCCTCACGCGTTTGCTTTACACGTTGCGAAGGCCCTCGGGCGTGACGCCATAGATATCCGCGTGTCGGGCGATGGCGAAGCGATCGGTCATGCCGGCGATGTAATCGGCGATATGGCGGCTGCGTTCCGGCTCATGACGCGGCAACCCGTCAATCCACTCTTCGTCCATCAACACCGGCTGCTGCGCGTAGGCGCTAAACAATTCGGCCACCACGGCCTTGGCCCTTCGCGCGGTCTCGATCTGCTCAGGGTGATAATAGAGCTTGTCGTACATGAAGCGCTTGAACGTGCGTTCCTGCTGCGCCAGTTCGGGCGAGAAAGCGCCGATCGGTCCACTCGCGTCGCGGATGTCTTCCACACGGGTGATCCCCTGCAGACGACGCGTGGTTTCCCCAATCAGATCGTTGACCATGAAGCCGATCTGGCTGCGGATCAGCTCTGCCACCTGGCGATTGAGCGGCGCGGTGGGATAGCGACGCTCCACCTCGCGCCAATGATCGGCGACGAAGGGATGGGCCAGCAGCTCTTCCAGATCCAGGAACCCGGCCCGCAGGCCATCGTCGATATCGTGGTTGTCGTATGCGATATCGTCGGACAGCGCGGCGACTTGGGCTTCGAGCGAGGGCCACGTGTCCAGGCGCATCGGGTAGGCGGCGTCCAGTTCCGCCAGTGCCCAACCTGGATTGGCGACCGGGCCGTTGTGCTTGGCCAGGCCCTCCAGCGTCTCCCAAGTCAGGTTCAAACCATCATGTTCGCAATAGGGCGATTCGATTCGCATCAGCGTGCGCAGCGTCTGCGCGTTGTGATCGAAGCCGCCCTGATCGTAGAGAGCGCCATGCAGCGCTTCTTCGCCGGCATGGCCGAAGGGCGCGTGGCCGATGTCATGCGCCAACGCCAGCGCCTCGGTCAGATCCTCATCCAGACCCAGCGTGCGCGCGATCACCCGGGCGATCTGCGCCACTTCCAGGCTATGCGTCAGGCGAACGCGGTAGTGATCACCATCCGGCGCGATGAACACCTGCGTCTTGTAGCGCAGGCGGCGGAACGCGATCGAGTGGATGATGCGGTCACGATCACGTTGATAAGGACTGCGTGGACCGCGCGCCCCCGCGTTTTCCAGGCCGAACTCTCGCCCGCGCGAACGGGTCCAGTCAGTCGCATAGGGGGCGAGGGTCAACCCATCACCGCGGCATTCAAGACAGCATCCATTCGACCGCCCTTTGCGCATGGATCGCGGTGCAATCGAAAATTGGCAGGACATTGGCGTCCACGTCCACGATCATTTCCAGCTCCGTGCATCCCAGCACGACGGCTTCGGCGCCATCCTGCTCCAGCACGGTGATCATCGATTTCAGTTCACGCTCGGCCTGGCGGCTTGCTTTGCCCAGCATCAGTTCGTCGTAGATGATGCGGTCCAGCGTCTCGACCCGCGCCATGTCCGGCGGCAGCAGATCGATATCGCGGGCGATCAGCTTCTGGCGGTAAAAGCTTTCCAGCATCACGTTGCGCGTGCCCAGCAGAGCGGCACGCTTTACGCCCTTTTCCACCATGCGCTCCGCCACGCATTCGGCGATGTGCAGGATCGGCACGGACACCGCCGCGGCGACATCGTCGTACACCTTGTGCATCGAATTCGCGCCGATCAGGATCGCGGTGGCGCCCGCCGCTTCCAAACGTTTTGCCGATTCCGCCAGCTCACCGGCGGCGCGGCTCCAGTCCTCGGCGCTGGACAGGCGCATCAGGTTTGACGAATCAAGGCTGTCGATCACCATTGACGCGCTGGCCTGCTTGCCAAGCCGCGCCTGCACCCCGCGCTGGATGTGCTCATAGTACGTCTTGGTCGAATACCAGGTGAGGCCGCCGATCAGGCCGATCTTGCGCACAGGGTTTCCTTGATCCGTTGCTGACGCGGTGTGCGTAACCCGGTGACGCGGCGCGCGCCACCCGGGCCTTCGATCCTACCTACTGCGCCACCGGTATCGCGGCGGGCAGCATATTCAATCAGGAAGCGATCAGCATCACCACAAACGCGGCGACGATTACCGAAGCCACGGTGCCAACCTTCACCAGCGTGATGAAGCCGTCATACGTGTTGTTGGCGGACTTCATGTCATTACCGGAAGCCATGGATCGGTGTCCCTCTTGCTCGAATAAACCAAATTCCCGCCGTCCCTAGCGAGCGGGGCCGGTTCGCTCAAGTCCCACTGCCTGCCCAGATCACCCGTGACGGCGATAAACCGACGCGGGCAGTAAAAGTCATTGCGCTTAATCGGGTTTTTACCCGCATCGCTTAGCAGGGGGTGATTGCAGATCCAGGGCGAGGGCGAAACCGCAACCTACCGATGTCCGAGTTCGAACCGCGCCTTCTGATGCTGATCGATGATGAGCCGGCCCAGTGCCGCCTCATAACGGCGCTCGCCTCGCGCGAGGGTTGGCGCACGATCGTCGCTCGCGATGCCGAAACCGCGATCGCGATGCTGGGTACGCGCCAGGGCATGCAACTGAACGCGATCATCCTCGACCAGTGGGTTCCGGGGGACGATGCCTGCACGCTGATCGCGGAACTCAAAAGCCGCCGCCCTGCTCTGCCGATCCTGATGTTGACCGCCAGCACCTCGCCATTGCTGGCAGTGGAAGCGATGCGTTCGGGTGCGACGGACTATCTGATCAAGCCCGTCGCTCCCGATCGGCTGATGCAGGCCTTGCGCGTGGCCACCACCCATGAAGCCCCGCGCGACGAACTGGCACCGCTGACGGAGAAGATGCCCTCCACGCCGGACTTCGAATCGATGATCGGCGCCGCGCCCACATTCCGCAAGGCGCTGGCCGTCGCCGCGAAAGCCGCGCGCGGCCATGGCCCGGTCCTGATCGAGGGAGAAAGCGGCGCAGGCAAGGAGATGCTGATCCGTGCGATGCACGCCGCCTCGCCCCGCGCCAAGATGCCGCTGCGCATCGTCAACATCGGCGGCACGCCCACCAACGCGATCGAATCGGTGCTGTTCGGGCATGAGAAAGGCGCTTTTCCCGGCGCGTTCGATCGGCAAGTCGGGGCGCTGCAGCATTGCGACGGTGCCACGCTGGCCCTCGACGAGATCGACCGCCTGCCCCTGGTGGTGCAGGAGCGGCTGCTGGAATCGGTCCGGCGCGGCGACGTCCGCCCGATCGGGGTGCGCCACAGCTTCCGGATCGACGTCCGCCTGATCGCGGCTAGCAACGTGCCGCTGAAAGAGCTGGTGGACGAAGGGCTGTTCCTGCCCGAGCTTTACGAAGCGCTTTCACAAGTCACAGTGACTCTGCCCCCCCTGCGCGAGCGGATCGGCGATATTCCCGCATTGTGCCGCCACTTCCTCGCCAAGATCGGCGAGCAGCCTGGCCTTCGCTCGCTAGGCATCACCGATGGCGCGCTGTCTTTGCTGGCGGCGTACGACTGGCCGGGCAACGTCCGCCAATTGCAAGCGGTGCTGTTTCGCGCGGCGGTGTTCTGTGATGGGGATGCATTGACCGGGGAAGACTTTCCACAGCTTCTCAACATCCTTGGCCCCAGCCAATCCACAGCGCCGTCCACACCGATCCCGAACCATTCGGGCGTCATGCTCTACACGGCGGATGGAAACCTACGTCCGCTGGACGAGATCGAGGCGGACGTGATCCGGCTGGCGATCGGCCTGTATCGCGGCCGGATGACTGAAGTGGCGCGGCGGCTGGGGATCGGCCGATCGACGCTGTATCGCAAGCTCAGCGAGCTGGGCATCGATAACGCCGCCTAACGGGGCCGCATGAAAAGGCGGGCCCGGTTTCCCAGGCCCGCCTGCTTCGTTCAATCGCCGACGTAGACTTCAGGCGCGCGGTAACCCTTCTTGGCCATGTGCTCTACGTAGGTGATACGCTCATGGCGTAGTTCGCTGCCGTATTCGTCCCACGCGTCGCGCTTGTCCTCAGTGTCGCTGGCATGACGCAGATCGCTGGCAAGCTCCTTGCGGGTTTCGTTGACATTTGTGCGGTAATCGAACCAGCGGCTGTTCTGGATTCCGCCGATCGGTGAGCGCAGGATGCGTGCCTCTTCCCGATGGGCCACGGCTTCCTCGTACATCACAGGCAGCGCGAACGCCGTCGTCGGCACGGCAACCAGAGCCAGAGCGGCGAGAATGGTGTTCTTGTTCATGGTCGATCTCCTTCACGATGCGGCCGGGCGTTCGGGCCCGGCGCTTGAAGGGACAAACGGCGCAGGCGGCAAATCCCTCCCGAGAAGTCGATCAGCCGGGCCTGCGAATGGATAGGTTGAGGGTGTTCATGCGCGGGAAATCGACGGTTCATCGGGGGTTTAGGTAAAGTGGTGCCCTCACCCGTTCGTGTCGGGTGAAGTCGAGGCGCGTCAATGCGAGAACCCGTGTCTCGACTTCGCTCGAGACGAACGGAGGTGGCTCTTACGCTCTAGACGCGCCGATCTTCCTTAGCGCAGGGCCTCAAGGCAGCTGCGCAAAGTCCGTCAGCGCCGCATCCCGCAATCCGCGCCAGACCCGGATGGCCTGCACCGTCTCGAACACATCATGCACGCGCAGCAGATGCACGCCGGCATCCAGCGCCTTGAGCGCCAGAGTCAGCGAGCCGCCCAGCCGTTGCTGGGCCGAAGCCTCGTTCGAAAGCGCACCGATCATGCGCTTGCGGCTTGCCCCGATCAGCAGCGGGTGACCCAAAGCATGGAACAGGGGCAGCGCATTCATCAGCGCCAGATTTCTGGCGATCGATTTGCCGAAGCCGATGCCGGGATCGAGGATGATCCGCTCCGGCGCGATGCCGGCGGCGATCGCCGCGTCCCTGCGATCGGCCAGCCAGTCGAACACGTCCAGCACCACGTCGGCGT
>NZ_CAXYKL010000056.1:0-4165 GCF_964277725.1 uncultured Novosphingobium sp.
CTCATCGCCAGCACCAGCAGCGGCGTCCAGTTGCCGGGCACGATCGCCTCGCCCATCAGCGCCGCCACGCCCAGCAGGATCGGCGCTCCGGTCAGGGTGGACCAGAACAGCAGCGAGAACTGGCCCAGTCGCGCGCGGGCCGGGGCCAGTATCAGGATATAGAACGCGTAGAAGAACCCCGCGAGCAGGCAAAACAGGTCTCCCACGAAACTGGCGTGGCTGATCTCCAGCGAACCGCCCATCAGCACCGCCGCCCCAGATAGCGCGCAGAGGATGGCGATGATCTCAAGCGCGCGCGGAGCACGGCGGGCGGCGATCAAGCCCCAGGCCATCAGGATGACGCTGCCCGAATTGCCGAACAGCGATGCGTTGGCCAGCTTGGTGGTGGCGATGCCGATGTGCCAGCTGGCCAGGTCCAGCGCAAAGAACACGCCCGCTCCCGCCACCAGCGCGAGCGTGGCCCCGCTGACGCTCCGTCGCTCTTCCGGATCACGGCGGGAGAGGACGAAGATCACGGGAAGCGCCAGCGTCAACCGCCAGAACCCTGCGGCGACGGGGCCGGTATCCGCCAGCCTCACGAACCATGGCCCTAAAGCCAGTGCCACGTTCGCCAGCAGCAGCGCGGCAAGATGGCCTGCGCTCCAGCGCGGCGATGGTGCGGAATGAGCTTCCATCGCCGCGCCTTAGCTGCGGATCGCGGGCGTTGATAGCCACGCTGCCACGTGTCCGCGCGGCCTTACATGGCGGCGGGCGCGGGCTGGCCGAGGTTAGTGCGCCACCTGCTTCAGGTCTTCGCCACGGGTCTTCCACAAGGACCAGACCACACCGCCCGCGATCAACGCCACGGTTACCGCCAGGCTGAGCAGCGGGGGAAACTTGGCCCCGCCCAGCACGAAGTCTGCGATCAGGATCTTCGCGCCGATGAACACCAGTACCAGCGCCAGCGCATACTTCAGGTAATGGAAGCGGTGCACCATCGCCGCCAGCGCAAAATACAGCGCGCGCAGGCCCAGGATCGCCATGATGTTCGAGGTATAGACGATGAACGTGTCATTGGTGATGGAGAAGATCGCCGGCACTGAATCCACCGCGAACACCAGGTCGGCCAGGTTGATCACCACCAGCGCCAGGAACAGCGGTGTCGCCGCCCAGGCCAGTTGGCCTTGCACGTTCGGGGCCTTCACGAAGAATTGGCTGCCGTGATGTTCCTTGGTGACGTTGAGGTGCTTCGATATCCAGCGCACCACCCGGTTCTTGCCGATGTCCGGCTCGCTCTCACCGGTGAACAGCATCTTCACGCCGGTGAAGACCAGGAACGCGGCGAATATCCACATCACCCAGTGGGCGCTGGCGATCAGCGCCGCGCCGCCCGCGATCATCAGGCCGCGCAGCACGATCACGGCAAGAATGCCCCAAAGCAACGCGCGATACTGGTACTTCGCCTCGATCGCGAAGAACCCGAAGATCATCGATATGACGAAGACGTTGTCGATCGACAGCGCCTTTTCGATGAAATAGCCGGTGTAGTATTCCACGCCGGCCTGCTGGCCCTTGGCGTAAAGCACCCAAGCGCCGAACAGCATGGCGATGAAGATATAAAAGACGGACAGCTTGAGGGATTCGCCGATGCCCATCTCCTTGTCGTCCTTGTGCAGGACGCCAAGGTCGAAGGCGGTAAGGATCAGGACGATCGCGGCAAAGGCCAGCCAGAACCACGCAGGCGTGCCCAGCCAGTCAGCAGTTAGAAATTCCATGGCTTAAGCGCTCCATCAAGCAGGCTGGGCGGTGGATCGCTGCATCACTTTCGCCAACCGCTGCCGCAGCGTGCGCTTGCGCGCGCTGAGATGGCCGATCTCGACCAGATCGGGCCGACTGCGCGATTGCGCCAGCCGCAGGTGGTCGTCGAGTTTCTGAAGTTGCTCCAACAGCGTGAAGAAGCGCAAATGCATGGCCAAGTTCCCTATCGAACGAGAATGAAGGTTCGATCCAGTGAGCCAATGCCGAAGCACGGTGCCTAGGAGTTTGGGGGGGAAGGGCAGCCCCGTATCTCCGGCATCGGTCTCACCCGATGCGGTCCGACATCACGCCGCGCCCGCAAGAGCGCCGCGCCAGAGGGGCCCGGTCCGCAAGTCCGATTTGGGCTTGTCCCGAATGCTCTTCAAGAAGCCGGCCAGCGCGGACATGTTTTGTCGCAAAGTCATAAACCGGCCTGCCTGCGTCCCATAAAGAGGCAGCACCAAACCAGCGGATGCCCGGGCGCCGGATTGCGCGTTAAGCCGCTACCATGAAGACAACGCCCCGCTTTGCGCTCGCCGCTTTTGCCGTTTCCAAGGCCGTCGCCATCGCTGCTGCGCCCACGTTCGCGCACAGCGAGGACGCGCCCTACACGGTGGTGGAAACCGGGCGCAGCTACGCCCGGTTGCAAGAGGCGGTCGACGCCATCGGCGATGCGCGCGGCACGATCCGTTTCGGCTCCGCCCGTTTTGCCGATTGCGCGGTGCAGACACAGGGCGACGTCGCCTATGTTGCCGCGGTGCCGGGCCAGGCAGTGTTGGACGGTGTGGCGTGCGAAGGAAAGGGCGCTCTGGTGCTGCGCGGGCGGGCGGCGCGGATCGAAGGGCTGACCTTCGCCAATATCCGCGTCAGTGACAAGAACGGCTCTGGCGTGCGGCTGGAACATGGCAGCCTCTCGGTCTCGCAGACCTGGTTCCGCGATAGCGAGCAGGGCATCCTGACGGGCGACGATCCGCAAGGCGTAGTCAAGATCGACAAGTCTACGTTCACCCGCCTGGGGACATGCGAAGGCTCAGGCTGCGCGCACTCGATCTATATCGGCAACTACCGCGCGTTGACGGTGACGAACAGCCGGTTCGAGCAGGGGACCGGCGGCCACTACGTCAAGACCCGCGCCGCCAAGGTCGCGATCCTGAATTGCAGCTTCGATGATTCGCATGGCCGAGCGACCAACTACATGATCGACCTCAGCGACGGCGCAACCGGCCGGATCGCCGACAACTGGTTCGTCCAGGGGCGCGACAAGGAGAATTACTCCGCCTTCATCGCCGTAGCGGCCGAGCATCAGAACCACACCTCGGGCGGGCTGGTGATAGAGAACAACGACGCCCGCTTCGCGCCCGGCATCGAACGCCGCAGCGCCTTCGTGGCGGACTGGTCCGGCGATGCGGTGAAGCTGGGGCAGAACGCGCTGAGCGCCGGATTGACCCGCTACGAAAAGCGCTGACGGGCGTTCAGGCCGACCAGCCGCCGTCGATATTATAGACCGATCCCGTGACGAAGCCCGCCTCTGGCGAAGCGAGATAGCTCACCAGCGCGGCCACTTCATCCGGGGTTCCATGCCGCACGATCGCGAGCTGGGCATGTTGCGCCGGTGCGTTCGGCCCGTCTGACGGGTTGCGCTCGGACGAGATCGGGCCCGGCTGAACCAGGTTGGCGGTGATGGCCCTGGGCCCCAGATCGCGGGCCAGGCCACGCGTCATACCCTTCAGCGCGGCCTTGCTGGCGGCGTAGAGCGTGCCGCCGGGGCCGGGCATCCGATCCGCCACGATACTGCCGATGGTGATGATCCGCCCGCCCGAAGGCATCAGCGCGGCGGCGGTCTTGGCGGCATGGAAGGGGGCCTTCACGTTCGCGTTGAACGAGATGTCGAACGCATCGTCCGCGTAAGTTTCCAGCACGCCCGAAACCGTCGCTCCCGCCACGGTCACCAGAATGTCGAGGCCGCCCAGGTCACGCGCAAACCCCTCGATCGCAGCGGTAAGCGCGGGTACATCAAGGACATCGACTTTCGCCATGGCGACTTGGGTGCCGCCTTGTTCCAGCTCTGCCCGTAAGCTTTGCGCCTCGCTCACGCGTTCGCGGTAAGTGAAGCCGATGTTTGCGCCATCGGCGGCCAATCGCCGGCTGATCGCGCCGCCGATCCCGCGCCCGCCACCGATGATGACGGCGGTCTTTCCCAGAAGTGGCTGCATTCGTGATCCCCGCTTCGCCGCAATGCTCAGGAGGCTAGGCGAGGCGGCGGCCCCTTGCCACAGTGATGATGCGGGTCGTCAGGCTTTTTTCGGACCTGATCGGGCCAGCAGCACGCCCCCCAGCGCCAGGGCGAAGCCGATGATCTGCACGGTCATCAAGTGCTCGCCGAACAGGA
>NZ_CAXYKL010000057.1:0-7246 GCF_964277725.1 uncultured Novosphingobium sp.
CCGCGCTACGTCTACGCCGATCCTTACGAGGGCGGCATGCAGGCCGTCGCCGAAACCTGGCGCAACATCAGCGCGGTGGGCGGCAGGCCGCTGGCGATCACGAACTGCCTCAACTTCGCCAATCCGCAACGGCCCGAGATCATGGCCCAGATCGTCCATGCGCTGCACGGCATGGGGGATGCCTGCCGTGCGCTGGACTATCCGATCGTCTCGGGCAACGTCTCGCTCTACAATGAGAGCAAGGCGACTGGCGGCGGCTCGGCCATTTTGCCGACCCCGGCAATCGGCGGCGTCGGCCTGCTGGACGACCACGATCAGATGGCCACCATCGCTTTCAAGGCGGCGGGTGAAAGCATCGTCTTGATCGGCGGTGAAAGCGGACACTTGGGCCAATCGCTTTGGCTGCGCGAAATCTTGGGACGCGAAGAAGGTCCGCCGCCCCCGGTCGGCCTTGACCTCGAAAAGCTGGCCGGAGACACGGTACGCGGCCTCATCGGCCAAGGCATGTTGACCGCGGTGCATGACTGCGCCGACGGCGGCGTGGCCGTGGCGCTGGCGGAGATGGCCCTGGCAAGCGGCATCGGCTTTGCCGTAGCAGCGCCTGAAGATACCGTCAGCGAACCAGGCTTCTGGTTCGGCGAGGATCAGGCCCGCTATGTGGTGACGACGCGCGATCTGGCCGGCGTGCTGGAAGCTGCCGAGCATGCCGGCCTGGTCGCGGTTGCTCTGGGTGAAACCGAGGGCAATACCCTCACCTTCCGCAGCGTCGGCGGCGAAACCTCCACACAGATCGCCACCTTGCGCGAGGCGCACGAGGCGTTCTTCCGGGACTGGATGGACGCCTGATACGCCATAGTCCCGGGCTCGCCCCGGGACGGAGGTCTTTTCAGGACGATGCCAGCACGTTCACCGTCAGCGCCAATATGCCCAGGTTGAAGGCGAAGGCGAACAATCCGTGGAACGTCGACACCCGCCGCATCGCGCTGTCGGTGATGCTGATGTCGGCGGTCTGGCAGGTCATGCCGATTACGAACGCGAAGTTCACAAAGTCTGAGAAGTCCGGCTCGCAATCGCCGGGAAACGCAAGCCCCCCGTGGTCGCCGCCCGCTTTGGGCGAGTAATAAAGCCGCGCGTAATGGAACGCGTAGACGAGATTGCCGTAGGTCCAACTGGAAAGCAGCGTGGCGATGAGGATCGCAATATGCCCGCCGTCCAGCGCCTTCTTGTCCAGGATCAGTAGCCCCAGGGCACTCAGGATCACCGTGCTGATCAGCACTGTCAGCAGCAGAAGCAGGAACTGCCCCGCATCGTCGCGAAACGCCTGACGCCGGATGACTCCGGGGCGGCCGTCGCGCCACAGGTTGATGCAGGAAAGCACGAAGACGGCCACCGCCACGTCGAAGCCGACCAGCACCGCCTCGATGATGGGCAGCAACGGGATCAGCAGCAGCGAGGCGACGGGGAAGGCAACCAGGAACAGCCGATACCGGGGGTGGTGCGAACCCATCGCGCTACCGTCCCGCGCCGGCATCTCAGCCGACCCATTCGCGCATCGGCACGCCCAGCAGCTTGAGAACCTTGGTCAAGTCACCCCGATCGATCCGTCCATTGGCGGCGGCACGCGCCTTGGGCTTGGCGTGATAAGCAAAGCCGTACGTCGCCGCCTCGATCATCGGGATGTCGTTCGCGCCATCGCCGATCGCCATGGTTATCACGTCCTCGCCCAGAGCCTCGGCCTCGGTCAGCAGTGTGGCCCGCTTTATCCCGCTATCGACGATGCCACCGACTAGGCCGCCGCTCAACTTGCCGGCGGCCACCTCCAGCCGGTTGCCCACAACGTGGTCGAAGCCAAGCTGCTCGCCGATGGGGTCGGCGAAGTGGTGGAAGCCCCCCGTCACCAGCACGGTGCGACATCCCCGCGTCCGCAAGGTGGCGACCAACGTCGCCGCGCCCGCCATCGGCACGATCCGACTGGAAAGGCACTCGCCGATCGCGCTTTCCGGCAAATCGTTGAGCAGGCGCACTCGCTCTCGCAGCGCGGATTCAAAATCCAGTTCGCCTTGCATCGCCCGCTCGGTGATGCCGGCGACCTGCTCCTTGAGGCCCGCAAAGTCTGCCAGTTCGTCAATGCATTCCTGCCCGATCATGGTCGAATCCATGTCGGACACGAACAGCCGCGGGAACTGGATCACGTCGCGCGCCACCAACGTATCCGATGGGCTGAAGTGCGTATCCAGTACGTCCTGCATCGCGGCCAGATCGTCATCCGGCGAAGTGATCTCCAGCGTTTCGCCGCAATGGTCGAGCATGCTCACACCGGCGGTTCGGACGCCGCGTGCTTCCAGATTGGCGCGAACCGCATCGATCCTTGCGGACAAGCCTTCCGCGTCTGCTATCAGCCGGGCGATGAGCACGGACATTTCCCCAGATTGGTTTACAGAACCCGACCGTGACCGGCCGCCGCTGGCGCTCATCGCAGGGCCGACCGCCAGCGGCAAGAGCGATTGTGCCGTGGCGCTGGCCCAGGCGATCGAGGCGGCAGGGCGGCGCGCAGCGGTCATCAACGCCGATAGCGCGCAAGTCTATGCCGACCTTGCCGTGTTGAGCGCCCGCCCCTCCCAGGACGATGTGGGTGGAATCGACCACCGCCTTTACGGCGCGTGGGACGGGGCCATGGCCTGCTCGGCAGCGGACTGGGCCAATGCGGCAAAACAGGAAATCGCCGCCATTCACGCCGATGGTGGCGTGCCGGTTCTGGTTGGCGGGACAGGCCTCTACATTCGCACGCTGCTGGACGGTATCGCGCCTGTCCCCCCGATCGAGGAGGCGATCCGCGCGCAGGTCCGGGGGCTTCCCGTCGCCGAAGCCTATGCCGCGTTGCAGGCGGAAGATCCCGAACGTGCGGCGCGGCTGGCGCCGGCGGATACCACGCGCATCGCGCGGGCGCTGGAAGTGGTGCGCTCTACCGGCAGAACTTTGGCCGACTGGCAGGCCGATACACAGGGCGGGGTCGCGCAGGCCGTGACGGTGAAGGCCGCGATTCTTCTACCGGAGCGGGAGTGGCTCTATGCGCGATGTAACGCCCGCTTCGGGCAGATGCTGGAGAACGGTGCCGTCCCTGAGGTGGCGCGATTGCTGGAGCGCCAACTCGATCCCGATTTGCCCGTGATGCGCGCGATCGGCGTGCCCGAGATCGCCGCTTTGCTGCGGGGAGAGGTCAGCGAAGACGAAGCCTTGGCCCGGGGCACGCAGGCGACCCGAAACTATGCCAAGCGACAATTCACCTGGTTGCGTCACCAGCCACCAACCGAGTGGCCACGCCTTGCCTTCGATGCCTCGACAGCAGCCGCCATTAAAGCAACTTTATTACGCTGTTTTGGCTTGACCTGATATTTTCAATCTTCTAGTCGGTCCATCGCTCGATCACGCAGAAGGGTCAGAGCAGGGAGAGGATGCGACCCGGCCCGCGGTTGTGGAGCCGGGTCGGTTTTATTATGAGCCCGGCAAAAGCCCACGGGCGCAGGCGCACCTTCCCCGGTGTGCCTCAACAGTAAGGACAAGTGTTGTGAGTGAAGAGCGCAGCGGCGCGAACATCCTGGTTGAAAGCCTCGTCCGACAGGGAGTCGAATTCGTATTCGGCTATCCCGGCGGCGCGGTGCTGCCGATCTACGATGCTTTGTTCCAGGACGAGCGCATCCGCCACATTCTCGTCCGGCACGAAGCTGGCGCGGCCCACGCTGCCGAGGGATATGCGCGCGCCACCGGCAAGCCCGGCGTTGTCCTCGTCACCTCCGGCCCGGGCGCGACGAACGCGATGACCGGCGTTGCCGATGCCTTCATGGATTCGATCCCGCTCGTCGTGATCACCGGCCAGGTCCCGACTTCGGTGATCGGCTCGGACGCGTTCCAGGAAGCCGACACCATCGGCATGTCGCGCCATTGCACCAAGCACAACTACCTGGTGCGCGATCCGGCGCAGTTGGCGGCTACGATCGATGAGGCGTTTCAGATCGCCACCACCGGCCGCCCTGGCCCGGTCCTCATCGACATTCCCAAGGACGTCCAGATCGCTTCGGCCCTGTGGCATGATGGCGCGCCGCAGCGCCACATCCGCTACAATCCGCGTGAGCGCGCAGAGGCGGGCGACATCGCCCGCGCCGTCAGCATGATCGCGGCGGCAGAGCGGCCCGTGCTCTATACCGGCGGCGGCGTCATCAACTCCGGCCCGCGTGCAGCTGAATTGCTGCGGGAACTTCAGGCGAAGACCGGCGCGCCCGTCACTTCCACGCTGATGGGCCTGGGCGCGTTCCCGGCGGACAGCGCGGACTGGCTAGGCATGCTGGGCATGCACGGTACATACGAAGCCAACATGGCGATGAACCAGGCGGACCTGATTGTCTGCGTCGGCGCGCGCTTCGATGATCGGGTGACCGGCAGGCTCGATGCCTTTGCGCCCAACTCGCTGAAGATCCACATCGACATCGATCGCTCGTCCATCAACAAGACGGTGCATGTCGATCTGCCGCTGGTGGGTGATTGCGCGCAGGTCCTGGCCCAGATCCTGGACGGCTTGGGCGACCACCAGACCCGCGACTTGTCGGACTGGAAGGCCCGCATCGACGGTTGGAAGCAGCGCAACAGCTTGTCCTATCCGCGCTCCGAAGACGCGATCGCGCCGCAATATGCGGTGCAGCGCCTGTTCGAGATGACGCGGGACCGTGATCCGATCATCTCCACCGAAGTCGGCCAGCACCAGATGTGGGCGGCGCAGCACTTCCACTTCTTCGCGCCGAACCGCTGGCTGACGTCGGGGGGCCTCGGCACCATGGGCTACGGCCTGCCCGCCGCGATCGGCGCGCAATGCGGCCATCCGGACAAGCTGGTCATCGATATCGCGGGCGACGCCTCGATCCAGATGAACATTCAGGAGATGGGCACCGCAACGCAATATCGCCTGCCGGTGAAGGTGTTCATCCTCAATAACGAGTGGATGGGCATGGTTCGCCAGTGGCAGGAACTGACTTACGAAAGCCGGTTCTCCAACTCCTACTCGGACAGCTTGCCTGACTTTGTGAAGCTGGCCGAAGCCTACGGCTGGAAGGGTATCCGCATCGAGGATGAAAGCCAGCTCGACGCCGGCATCCAGGCCATGATCGACCATGACGGCCCCGTGATCGTCGATTGCCTCGTCGCCAAGGACACGAATTGTTTCCCCATGATCCCCAGCGGCGCGGCGCATACCGAGATGCTGCTGCATGGCGATGAGGTGGTCGGCACCGTCAGCGATGAAGCCAAGGCGCTGGTCTGAGGATACTGACAGCATGAAGATCACCCAGTCCGCGTCCGAGCGGCACGTCCTTACCGTCACCGTCGATAACGAGGCCGGCATCCTGGCTCGCATCGCCGGCATGTTCACCGCGCGCGGCTACAACATCGACAGCTTGACCGTGGCGGACATTACCGAGAACCACTCGGTCAGCCGGATCACCATCGTCACCAACGGTCCGCCGGAGGTGGTCGACCAGATCCGCCACCAGCTTGAGCGGCTGATCCCGGTGCACAAGGTGGTCGATCTCACCGAGAACGGCCCTTACGTCGAGCGGGAGCTGGCGCTGATCAAGGTGGCCGGTACCGGAGAGAAGCGTGTCGAGGCGCTGCGCGTGGCGGAAATCTTCCGTGCCCGCCCGGTCGACACCACGACGGAGAGCTTCGTGTTCGAGCTGACCGGCGCGCCCCAGAAGATCGACAGCTTCATCGCCCTGATGCGCGACCTCGGCCTTGTCGAAGTGGGCCGCACCGGCATCGTCGGCATGATCCGCGGGGCGACCGAAGCCTAGATGCATTTCGCGCCCCGGGCTTGATCCGGGACCGGTTCCGCCACAACGGGGCCTCACGATTTTCACAAAACCGGACCCGGCGCAGGCCAGGGTCGACGCAAGGAACCGACCATGAAAGTCTATTACGACGCAGATGCCGACCTGAACCTGGTCACCGGCAAGAAGATCGCCGTGCTGGGTTACGGCAGCCAGGGCCACGCCCATGCACAGAACCTGCGTGACAGCGGCGTGAAGGACGTGGCGATCGCGCTGCGCGAGGGTTCGGCCACCGCGAAGAAGGCCGAGGGCGCCGGCTTCAAGGTGATGTCCAATGCAGAGGCCGCCAAGTGGGCCGACATCCTCATGATCCTGGCGCCGGACGAGCATCAGGCGGCGATCTACGCGGATGATCTTCATGCCAATCTCAAGCCGGGCGCGGCGCTGGCTTTCGCCCATGGCCTCAACATCCACTTCGGCCTGATCGAGCCGCGCGCCGATATCGACGTGATCATGATCGCGCCCAAGGGCCCGGGCCACACCGTTCGCTCCGAGTATCAGCGCGGCGGCGGCGTGCCCTGCCTCATCGCCGTGGCGCAGGACGCCACCGGCAACGCGCATGACGTGGCGCTGGCCTACGCCTCGGGCGTCGGCGGCGGCCGCTCCGGCATCATCGAAACCAACTTCCGCGAAGAGTGCGAAACCGATCTGTTCGGTGAGCAGGCCGTGCTGTGCGGCGGTGCCACCGCGCTGGTCCAGGCTGGGTTCGAGACGCTGGTGGAAGCCGGCTACGCTCCTGAGATGGCCTACTTCGAGTGCCTTCACGAACTAAAGCTGATCGTTGACCTGATGTACGAAGGCGGCATCGCCAACATGCGCTATTCGATTTCGAACACCGCGGAATACGGCGACATCAAGACCGGTCCGCGCATCATCACCGAAGAGACCAAGAAGGAAATGAAGCGCGTTCTGGAAGACATCCAGTCCGGCCGTTTCGTCAAGGACTTCGTGCTCGATAACCGCGCGGGCCAGCCTGAGCTGAAGGCTTCGCGCCTTGCGGCCAAGCGCCACCCGATCGAGGAAACCGGCTCAAAGCTGCGCGCGATGATGCCCTGGATCAAGGCGAACGCCCTGGTCGACAAGGCCAAGAACTGAGGCTAACCGCTCCCCCGCCCCATCCACCTTGGATGGGGCGGGAATGATCGGGAGCGCACAATGGCCGTACTTCGTACCTCCGCCCTGCTTTGCCTGTCGGCAATGACGATCGCGGGCTGCAAGCAGGACACATCCAGCCAGCCTGACGACTATGCGCAGCGGATCGGTGTGCAACAGGCTCCGGCCAGCAGCGTCGCGCAGGCCAATCCGGCTGAAGTCGCGTCCGAAAAAGCCGTCGCCGAAAATGCCGGGGCGATCCGCAATCAGCAGGTTTCGGC
>NZ_CAXYKL010000058.1:0-4449 GCF_964277725.1 uncultured Novosphingobium sp.
ATGCCCCAAGGCGATCACTCGATCGGCCCGATCCGGATCGACGAGAATCTGCGCCCCGCTCTGGTCCAGGCAGCCGAACACATCCTCCAGCGCCTCCACGGTTGTGGAAACGATCAGTTTCGCCCCCGTCTGTGCGGCTCTCTGATCGAGCCGGGTAAGCGCCGCGAGCGTCACGCCGTCGGCGATTGGGCAATCCACCAGCACGACATCGCCGAGCGGACGCGCATCGCCGCCAATCAGCGCATCCAGGTCCGACACGACGCTGACGCGCAGGCCCGCCGCCTGCGCATCCTCGTTCAGGATACCCCGGATGCGCGATCGATCGGCATAGATCGACAAACTAAGCGGCAGACCGGCAGGGCTATCCCCTGTGGCGGCATAGCTCCAATCCTGCGGTTGACGGCTGACCACAGCTTCCGATGACATCACGACGTCTTCCCGTACCTGCTGACTATCGCGAACAAGTAAGGAACAAAAAGGGTATAAGTCAAGAATGGATCGAAGATGTTCGTATTTTGTGCCGGACAGTTCAGTTAAAGCTATAAGAAGCCGAGATAACTGCGCGCGGCCTGATCACACCCGTTCCACGACGAAGAACCAGGGTGGTGCGAATCACCCGTAGTTGTCTATGCCCAGCCGGAAAGTTCGCGACGGACGAGATGCTCCAGCATCGCCATGCCGGGTTCGCCGTCGTTCAGGCAGGTCAGCGTGGCGAAGTCGGTGCCTCCGGCTTCCACGAATGTTTCCTTCGCGCGGATCGCCAGTTCTTCCAGAGTCTCCAGGCAATCGGCCGAGAAGCCGGGCGCGGCGACGACCATTCGGCGCACGCCCTGCCGCGCCTCGGCCGCGATCGTCACGTCCGTCGCCGGCTCCAGCCATTTGGCGCGACCGAAGCGTGACTGGAAGGTGGTATCGATCCTGAGGCCCGGAAAGCGCGGTGCAAGCGCTTCGCCCAGCAATCGCGCGGTCTTGCGGCAGTGGCAGTGATACGGATCGCCCAGTTGCAACGTGCGGGCTGGCATCCCGTGAAACGACAGCAACAACACTTCGGGACCGAACGCCAGCGCCTCGATCTGGGTCGCAAGGTCGTGCGCCAGCGCGGCGATATAGGCGGGATCATCGTAATAGGGCGGCAGCGTGCGAATGGCCGGCTGCCAGCGCATCCCCTTCAGTGCGTCACACAAGGCGTCTATCACCGAGGCGTTGGTGGCGGCGGAGTATTGCGGATAGAGCGGAGCGACCAGGATCCGGTCACACCCTTGCGCCTGCAGCGCGGCGAAGCGGTCCGCCAGCGCGGGCTTGCCATAGCGCATCGCCCAATCGACCACGACGCCATCGCCGATTCGCTCGCGCAAGGCGCGCGCCTGACGGGCGGTGATCGCGGCCAGGGGGGATCCGTCTTCGCCCCAAACCTGGCGATAGGCATGAGCGGACTTGCTGGGCCGGGTGCGCAGGATCACGCCATGCAGGATCGGCTTCCAGATCGCCCTTGGAATTTCCACGACGCGGGGATCGCTCAGGAACTCCGCCAGGTAACGACGCACCGCGGCCGGGTTTGCGTCTTGCGGCGTACCCAGGTTGACGAGCAGCACCCCGACACGGCCAAGCGCGACACGAGGATGATCAGGCGGCTGAATCACACGTCCTCCGAAAGCAGGGGTAACTGTCTGAGCCGCAGCCCGGTTGCCGAGAACAGCGCATTGGCAACAGCAGGCGCGACAGCGGCGACGCCCAATTCGCCTGGATCGGCAGGGGCGGCGCTGCTGGTGATGAAGTTGACGTCGATCGCGGGGCAATCGGCCAGCACGGGCAGGTTCAGCGATGCCAGCCTGCCCGTGACCGGTAGCCCGCCCTCATACCCGGTGCTGCACCCCAGCGCCAGGCCAAGGCCGAAGATAAGCCCGCCCTCGATCTGCTGGCGCGCGATGTCGAGGTTCACGATGCGCCCGATATCGGCCACAGCGCTCAGGCGGTCTACGGTGACGCCATCGGCATCGCGCCTGGCGCTGGCGACCACGGCGATGCGGCCACCGCTTTCGGCCGAGCCGATCAGGTGGCAAGCGATACCCTGCCCGCTGTTGTCTGCGCCGCCGCCCCAGCCTGACAGCACAGCGACACGCTGGAGACATTCGGCAAGGCGCGGATCGTGGCCCAGCATCGCCATGCGATAAGCCAGGGGTTCGCGCCCGGCCCGATGGGCCAGCTCGTCCAAGAAGGATTCGACGAAGAAGGCGGTGTAGCCATGCGCATTGCCGCGCATCCGGCCCGTGGGCAGCGGCAAGCGCACCGGCACGTGATCGATCGCGAGGTGATCGATCGCGTAAGGCGGGATCGCGCCCTCGATCATCATCGGATCGGCGACTCCCGCAACGGCATCGATAGCGGCGCGCGGACTGTCCGCATGCAGCAGCCTTCGGCCGAATTCGCGCGCGGTGGCGGGTGCGACGATGCGGGCGCGCAGGCCACCCAGCCGTCCCGTCGCGTCGACATTCGCGCCCAGCACGGCGGCCACCGGCGGACGGGGATAGCCGACGATGTGCTCCTGCTTACGCGACCAGGTGAGTTGCACCGGACGCTGGCAAGCGCGAGCGATCAGGGCGACTTCGCCGGCGTGGTCATTCTCCAGCCGACGATCGAAGCTGCCGCCCAGCGGCATCGGATAGAGCGTCACCGCCGCAACATCGATCCCCAGCGCCCGGGCGGCGATTTCGCGCGCGGCTTGCGGAGCCTGGGTGCCCATCCACAACTCCAGATGGCCGTCCTTGAAGCGGGCGGTGGCGCTGGCGGTTTCGATGCTGGCGTGGAGCGCGGGCTGCACTTCGTAGCGTAATTGCAGCGGGAGGCGGCCGGTGAGGAAGGCGTCGGGATCGCCACGCTCGGCCAGGCGGGTGGCCGTGCCGGTCTGCATCGCGGTTTCCATCGCCTGGTCGATCGTGGCGCTGTCCGCCCGGTCGGTGGAGGTGAACCCCGCATCGATCCGCGTCAGGGCCTGGTCCGCCGCCCACCACGTGGAGGCGACGGCGGCGAGCCATCCGCGATTGCGCACCAGTGTGACCAAGCCGCGCACGCCGTTCGCAGCAGTCTTGTCGTAATCGGCCAGCGCGCTTTCGCCAATCGGGCCGTGCCGGATCGAGGCATAGACCATCCCCGGCAGTCGGACGTCGCCCGCGAACACAAGGCTGCCGTCCACTTTGGCGGGCAGATCGAGCCGCGGATAGGCCATCGGCGCACCAGGTCGTTCCGCTGGCGGCGCCTCCCGCAGCGGCAGCGATCGAGGCGGATCGAGCGCGGCCGCTGCGCGCGCCAGAGGGCCAAACGGCAGGCGCTTTCCTTCGTGAACCACGAACCCGTCCTTGGCATCGCATTCGCGCCAATCGACATCCCAACGCTCTGCCGCCGCCATGCACAACAGCGCCCGCGCCATCGCCGCCGCCGCTCTCGCGGGGCCTTCGTAAGCGGCCAGCGCGGTGCCATCTGCGGTGACGGTGAAGGTGTGATCCTGCGCCCAGCGGCGGACCAGCGCCGCATCATCGCCCAGCAGGGCGTCGGGCATGGCCGGCATCGTCAGTTCTGCCCAGCGCGAGGCGAGTGGGACATTGGCATAGAGCGGGCTGGGCGGCGCGGGCTCCACCGCGACCCGACGCCAGTCCGCGCCCATCTCGTAGGTGATGATCTGCGGGATCAGCGTGGTGACGCCCTGCCCCATCTCCACTTGCGGCACCGCCACGGTGACGACCCCGTCATCGGCGAGCCTGATCCAGGCATCGAACGCGACCTCGTACCGGCCCGGCGGCAGAGGCAAAGCATAGCGGCGCGGGCGCAGCGCATAGCCGACCACCAACGCGCCAGCGGCCAGCCCTCCGACCAGAACGCCGCGACGACTGGCCATCCCTTTAGCGAACCACCCGCATCAACGTGCCGCCAGCCATGCGGAAACGAGTGCGGCGATCTGCGCGAACGCCTGCGCTTGCGGGCCATCCCCGGCGGCAGGTGGCGTTCCCGCATCGCTGTCTCGGCGGATCGAACTGTCCAGCGGGATGCGCCCCAGGAAGGCGTGGCTGCCGCTTTTGGCCGTTTCCTCCGCACCACCATGACCGAACGGATCGCTGACTTCGCCGCAGTGGGGGCAAGCGTAACCGGCCATATTCTCGACCATGCCGATCACCGGCACGCCGCCCTTGTCGAACAGGCCGATCGCGCGGGTAGCGTCGATCAGCGCCAGGTCCTGCGGCGTGGAGACGATCACCGCGCCATCGGGCTTGTAGCGCTGCAGCATGGTCAGCTGAATGTCACCGGTGCCCGGCGGCAGGTCGACGATCAGCACGTCCACCCCGCTCCAGTCGCCATCCAGCATCTGGCCCAGCGCATTGCCTGCCATCGCCCCGCGCCAGGCGATCGCCTGCCCGGCATCGACCAGGTGCGCGATCGACAAGACCGGCACGCCGTAAG
>NZ_CAXYKL010000059.1:0-15734 GCF_964277725.1 uncultured Novosphingobium sp.
CCGCTGGTCAGCGCGATGCGCACCGCCTCCTGCTTGAACTCTTCTGTGTGCTTGATCATCTCGTAGGTCTCCTGTTGCGAGCTCTAATCGCTCAGGTGACCGGCGCAAAACCGTTACAAGTCCAGCATGGGGGAGAGGACCTAAAGAAAGGCATCCCTCATGGAGCATCGCTTCAGGAGTATCTCGACAAGTACGGTTTCTCAATACCAATAGAAAAAGGAGTCGACAGAGAGTTCAACGATGCCATTCAAAAGCCGGGTTCGTTTTACAAGTACGAACGCGGAGGAAGCGTTACCGTTATCGATATAGCGCGAGGCAAAATCTACTTTGCTTATGCGGGTTAGCTTGCATCAAGCGGTAGAGCCGCATTTTCAGTATTTTGTTCGCCCAAAAGTGCCTCAATCAAGTCAGCAGCCACCATCCCCAGCGACGTCCGCAGCGGCGCATCCGGCAAGCGCCGGTGCTGCTACCAATCGCGCACCGTCGCCACCAGCACCTGCAGCGTCTCCGCAAACGTCCCCTCAATCCTCCTCATCCTCCTCCCGCTGATCCAGCAGCACCGACCCCCGCGCATGCCACCGGGCTTCATCGGCGGCCTCGCTGGCGCGCAAGAGCTCTTGGAGGCGGAGGGTTCGGGGGCTTGAGCGGGCACGTTTGTGCTCGCCCAGGGCCATGATGCGGGCGTTGATGGTCTTAATCGCCTCGGCCGCGCTGGCGGCGCTCTCGGCGGCCTGTTCGGCCTCCCACTCCTTGCGCCACTGACGCTTGAGGCGCTCCTGCTGCGAGCGGCCGGCGGCGTCCTTGCCGGTGCGCACGCCGGTGCCGCCGCCGAAGCGCTTTCCCGCCCGGTTCTTGAGGATGAACATCAGCAGCCGGTCGTTATAGACGCGGCGGGTGCCGATGATCTTGCCGTAGGAATAGACCGGCACCTCGATGCCGTGGAGGGCGCGCTCCAACGCGACATCCTCCAGCCGCTGCACGCCGAGCGCGAGGGCGGCCTCCCAGGCCTTGCGGAAGCTCTCCGCCTCGGGGTGGCGCCGCAGGACGTAGGCGCCCTCCGGCGTCATGTTCACCGCGTGGGCGGCGGCCTTGACGCTGCCGGTGTCGGCCAGCGCCTCGATGAAGCCTTGCTGGCGCTGGGGTGTCCAGCCGTCGTGCCGGGAGGTCTGGCGCGGGACGGGGGTGAAAGCGGGCAGGGCGGCGCGGGCCTTGCCTCGGCCGGCGGAGGTAGCGCGGGCGGAGGCGGCACGGTCGGGGGTGTGGGACTTGTCGATCATGGCGGGGCTCCCGTGGGCGAACGGGCGGCACCCTAACGCAGCACGGGGGCTGTAGGACAGTTCCGGTTTCGTTGCGGCGCTACACGCTGGGCGAGGCGCTGGCCTTGGCGCGGCGGCAGCGCTCTGAGCAGAACTTCACGTTGTCCCAGTCCCGTTCCCACTTCTTGCGCCAGGCGAAGGGGCGCTGGCAGGCGGGGCAGGTCTTGGTGGGGAGGTTGGGCTTCTTGTGCGCCATGCCGCGCCTAACGCATGGACGCGCGGTTCGGGTCCAGGGCTCCCGATCCCTCAGGCCCTGAGGCGGATCACGTGGGCGCGGGCGCGCTGTTCGCGGATGAAGGTGGCCACGTCCTCCCCCGCGATGGGTCGGCTGAGGAGGTAGCCCTGGATCTGCTGGCAACCCTCCTGGCGCAGCACGTCCAGCTGGGCGGTCTCCTCCACCCCTTCGGCCAGCGTCTCGATCCCCAGCGCGTCGGCCAGGGTGACGATGGCGCGGATCACCGCGTGCGCGTTGCCGGTGGGGGCCAGGTCGTGAACGAAGCTCTGATCGATCTTCAGCTTGTTGAACGGGAACAGCCGCAAGTGGCCCAGCGAGGTATAGCCGGTGCCGAAATCGTCCAGCGTGATGCGCACGCCCAGGCCCTGGAGGGCGTGCAGGGTCTCCAGCGTCTTGTCGACATTGGCGGCGAACACGCCTTCGGTGATCTCCACCTCCAGTCGCTGGGGCGGCAGGCCCGACATGGCGAGCGCCTGCACCACCATCGCGGGCAGGGCAGGGGTGAGGAACTGCTTGGACGACAAGTTCACCGCGACTGACAGCGGCTCGGGCCACGCCATCGCCTGGCGGCACGCCTCACGCATTACCCACTCGCCGATCTGGGTCATCAGGCCGGTCTCCTCGGCCAGCGGGATGAAGTCATTCGGGGCGACCAGGCCCAGCGTCGGGTGCGGCCAGCGCACCAGCGCCTCGAACGCGGTGAGGCGCTCCTCGGTCAGGCTGTAGAGCGGCTGGAAGTGCAGGTCGAAGCCACCATCGCGGATCGCGGCGCGCAAGTCCGTTTCCAACTGGCGGCGATGCTGGGCCAGCTCGTCCAGCGCGGTCTCGAAGAAGTGGTGGCCCGCCTTGCCCTGCTCCTTGGCGCGATACAGCGCGAGGTCCGCGTTCTTGAGCAAGGTCAGCCCATCGGTGCCGTCCTCGGGCGCGACGGCGATACCGATGCTGGCGGAGGTGGCGGCCTTGCGACCATCCAGCAGGATGTCCTGCGCAAAGCAACTCTGCAGCCGAATGCCGATCGCGGCAAGGTCCGCATCGTCAGGCAGGCCGGGGATCATCGCGGCGAATTCGTCCCCGCTCAGCCGCGCGATCAGGCCGTCGGGCATCTCCCCCTGCAGCCGCGCGGCGACATCGCACAGCAGTCGGTCACCCGCGGCGTGGCCCAGCGTGTCGTTGACCATCTTGAAGTCATCGAGGTCGATGTAGGCCACCAGCACGCGGCGACCGGCGCGCCGGCGTTGCAGCGCCTGGTCCAGCTGCTCGACGAAATACTTGCGATTGGGCAGGCCGGTCAGGGCATCGTGCAAGGCGGCATGGGAGATACGCTGCTCTCGCGCCTCGATCGCATCCACCATCGTGTTGAAGCTTTGCGCCAACTGACCCACTTCATCGCCTGATTGCACCGAGACGCGCGTCTTGCGGCCACGCGCCAGGTTACGCGTGGCGCGCACAAGATCCGCCAGCGGGCGCGTGATGGTGCGCGCCAGTGCCACGCCCAGGCCCAGCACCATCACCAGTTCGGCGATGCCGATGACAATCAGCAGCAGTCCGAATTCGGCCACGGTGCCGCCGATGACCTCTGCGTCGATCCGCAGCACTCCGGCCGTGAACAGCAGCACCAGCGTGCAGACGAGCAGGCCGAACATCACGGCCAGGATCGTGGCGATCCGCGCGCTCAAGGTGCCGAAATGCAGGGCGGATCTTTCGGCCACGGGGCGCTGCGCCGTCCGTGCTTCGATGGGGTCCGCGCGATCGCCCTTGCCAGATAGCAGCAACTTGGAAAAATCCGGGCGGTGCATTTTTGTGCGATAGGACCGGCGCGGTTAACAAGGTCTCAAGACTATCGATCGGTTCGTCGTGTTCAGGCGGGGCGACATATCGCTCCGCGCGGGCGGGGCACTATTTCGATGCGGCGCGGGGGCGCGGTTCGTCCGCCAGGTTCGCCAGCAACGCAGTGAGCAAAGGCCCACCCACGGCATCGGCTGCAGCGGCTTGCAAGCTGCGATAGTCCGCCAGGGCCTGGACGCCCGCCGGCGTCAGACGCGCGCCCCCGCTCTTGGCGCGGCCGGGGGAGGTTTCCACCAGTGGCGAAACCCAGCAGCGGTTCATCGCATCGACCAGCAGCCACGCCCGGCGATAGCTCATGTCCATGGCGCGCGCGGCGGCCGAGATCGAGCCGTGCGCGGCGATCGCGTCCAGCAAGTCCGCCTTCCCGGGCCCCATCGCGATCTCTTCTCCGCACAGGAGCTGCAGCTTGAGTTTGAGGGTTGGCGCGCAAACCATGATCTGCATTCTAACCCCTCTGGCCGCAAAAGGACAATCCGATGCGTCCAGCGGCCAACCGAGCGTGTCACGCGACTGTCGGAAATGACCCGATGAGACTGAAAACCGCGGAAATTCCCGGATTTCCACGATTAATGGGCGGGTAATTAAAGGATTTTTGACTTCTTACGATTACTGTGGGTGGAACAAGCCGAGTGACCTGGCGTTGAATTGAGACAAATAGAGGACAGACTCGTTTAGGACGTGAAAGAGGAAGAGGATGCAATACAACCAATTCAGAGGTCTCACCGCCCCTGCTGAGTCAGTTGTCGCCCGTGACCATCACCGTTCTCCGTTCGGTGCCGCCGAACCGCACATTGAATTGCACAATCCCCGCGGCTTTGTGCTCGCCATCATGATGAGCGCGGCCTGCTGGGTTGGAGTGGCTTTAGCCTTTCTGATCTGATCGCCTTCTCTTTTGACAGTCCGTTGTTCTTAAAGAAACGCGGACACATCTTCTAGGAAACGCGCGGTCTGGTCATGATGCAACCAGTGTCCCGCGTCGGGATACTCGATAAGCTTTACATCCCTGAAGTATTGCAGCCTACCGTCTGTGGCAGGGTTTGACGCAAAACTGCGATTTCCCCACAGCATCAGGACCGGGCACGTCACCGAGGACCACAGTCGCGTCTTTTCGGCGAACGATATGTCCACTGCGCCCCAAATGTTCAGATAGTTGTCGAACTTCCAGCTATACGTGCCGTCCTCGTTGCGTTGAATGCCATGCGTGGTGAGGTGCCGCGCCTGATTATCGGACAAGAACGCATTTTCGGACTTCATGCGCAGATAGGCATCTTCGGGCCGCGAATAACGCTTGGGCGTGCGTGAGGCGGACTGGCGCTTGGCCTCGATCCACTTGTGCAGATCTTCCATCGTCGGCCTGGGGTTGGTGGATACCGGCCCCAGCCCTTCGATATTCACCAGCTTGCGCACCTTTTCCGGATAGAGCCCGGCAAAGCGCGTGGAGATATTGCCGCCCAGCGAATGGCCCACGATCGTGACCTGATCGTAGCCCAGCGTGTCCACCAGTTGCGCGAAGTCATAGACGAAGGCGTCCATCGCGTAGTTGCCTTCCGGGGACCACTGGCTATCGCCATGGCCGCGCAAGTCCGGGGCGATAACATGCCAATCGTGCCGCAGGGCTTCTGCCACCCAGTCCCAGCTGCGGCAGTGATCGCGCCCGCCGTGCTGCAGGATCAGCGGCGGCGCATCGGGATTGCCCCAATCCACGTAGTTCATCCGCAGGCGCTGTGAAATGAAAGCGTTCGATGTGGGGCCGGACAGATTTTCCATTCGGATCGATTGGCGGCGATGGCGCGTCAGGTCAACCAGAGAGGTATCCATCGGAACAGGCACGGCCCGCCTTCGCAACCCGCCTTTGCAACCAGGCGGTGATCTCGCTATCTGGCGCGGCAATCGCTATCTGGGTCGCCGGAGGTATTTTCATGACGACGCACACCACCCGCATGCTCATCATCGGTTCCGGCCCGGCCGGCCTGTCCGCCGCGATCTATGGCGCGCGCGCGGGGATGAAGCCGATCGTGGTGCAGGGCCTGCAGCCCGGCGGGCAGCTGACGATCACCACCGACGTGGAAAACTATCCCGGCTTTCGCGACGTGATCCAGGGCCCGTGGCTGATGCAGGAGATGGAGGCGCAGGCCGTCCATGTCGGCACGCGGATGCTTTGGGATACGATCGTCTCGGTCGATCTGGATGCCGATGCCAACGGCGGCGTGTTCCGCGCCGTGGGCGATGGCGGTGACATCTACGAAGGCGAAACGCTGGTGATAGCCACCGGCGCGCAGGCCAAATGGCTGGGCGTTCCGGGAGAGATGGAGCTTTCGGGCAAGGGCGTTTCCGCCTGCGCCACGTGCGACGGGTTCTTCTATCGCGGCAAGAAGGTTGTGGTGATCGGCGGCGGCAACACCGCGGTGGAGGAAGCGCTGTACCTCACCAACCACTCGCAAGACGTCACCCTGATCCACCGCCGCGATTCGCTGCGGGCGGAGCGTATCCTGCAGGACCGCCTGTTTGCGCATCCCAACGTGAAGGTGGTGTGGAACAAAGCGGTCGATCACTTCGTCGGCCATGCCGAGAACGGACAGCTGATGGCCGTGGCGGTCACCGATACCGTCACGGGCGAAAAGAGCGAGATCGCCACCGACGGCGCCTTCGTGGCGATCGGCCATGCCCCGGCCACGTCGCTGTTCGAAGGGCAGCTCGATACCGACGATAGCGGCTATCTGGTGGTCACCCCCGGCACGCCGAAAACCCGCATCCCCGGCGTGTTCGCCTGCGGGGACGTGATGGACCACACCTACCGCCAGGCCGTCACCGCCGCCGGCACCGGCTGCATGGCCGCCCTCGACGCCGAGCGCTATCTGCAAGCCAAGGAGTTCGACGAAATGGCCAAGGAAGCGGCGGAGTAGGGGCGGGGCGGGCATGCCGGCCCCCAAGCTGCCGCCCCCCAAGTTGAGAGTCGCCAGGCCGACGGACGATATCGATGCCCTGCTGCCATTCTATCGCGACGGCTTGGGGCTGGAGGTGCTCTATCGCTTCGATGGGCATGGCGGCTTCGACGGCGTGATGCTGGGGCATCCCGACGCGCCCTATCATCTGGAATTCACGCGAACCGAGGCGCATCCCGCCGGCCGCGCGCCCACGCAGGACAATCTCCTGGTGTTCTACCTGTCGGACAAGGAGGCATGGCGCGGGGCGGTTGACCGGATGGAGCAGGCCGGTTTTGCCGCTGTTCCGGCGTTCAACCCTTATTGGGACGCAGCGGGCCGCACCTTCGAAGATCCCGATGGCTACCGCGTCGTGCTGCAAAACGCCGCCTGGTCGATTTGACCGGCCATCTTGGCAAGCGTGGTCCCGCTCGCTAGACCGAGCGGATCGGGGCCAAGCAACCTCCCGGTCAGGCGTCGGGCGGGTACAGCCCAACACCCAAGCGTTGCCTTCTGTCGTCCGCCTTTGCGCGGATGCAAGGCATGAGGCGTTCCTTGGAACACGATACTCCCTATCACCCCCCATTTTCCGAACTGGTGCGCGTTTGCGCGCGGATCGGGTTTCTTAGCTTCGGCGGTCCGGCCGGGCAGATCGCCCTGATGCACCGCGAACTGGTGGACGAACGCCGCTGGGTGAGCGAGGCGCAGTATCTTCACGCGCTGAACTTCTGCCACCTCCTTCCCGGACCGGAAGCGCAGCAGCTGGCGACGTGGATCGGTTGGAAGCTGCACGGCGTGCGCGGCGGGCTGGTGGCGGGCCTGTTGTTCGTGCTGCCCGGCGCGCTGGTGATTCTGGCGCTGTCGATGCTGTATGCCTCCGCGGCGAAGCTGGGTTGGTTCGCCGCGCTGTTCCTGGGGATCAAGGCGGCGGTGCTAGCCGTGGTGGTGCAGGCCTTGCTGCGGATCGCCGGGCGAGCGCTGAACACCCGTTTCAAGAAGGCGCTGTCCGTGGCGGCCTTCGTGGCGCTGTTCGTGTTCGACCTGCCGTTTCCGCTGGTGGTGCTGGGGGCAGGCGCGATCGGCATGGCGGTGGCGCGCGTCCGCCCTGATTGGCTGGCGCTGAAGGACAAGGGGCCGGCCCCCGCCATCCAGGGCCGACCCTGGCGCACCAGCGCGAAAGCGGTGCTGGCCTGGGGCGCGATCTGGGCCTTGCCGCTGGCGCTGGTCTTCGTGTGGCTGGGCAGCGACCACGTGCTGTGGCGCGTCGGCGTGTTCTTTTCCCAGCTGGCGGTCGTAACGTTCGGCGGGGCCTATTCCGTGCTGGCCTATATGGCGCAGGAGGCGGTGCAGAGCCACCACTGGCTGAGCGCGGGTGAGATGGCGGACGGGCTGGGCCTGGCGGAAACCACGCCCGGCCCGCTGATCATGGTGACGCAGTTCGTGGGCTATCTTGCCGCATTCCGCGCGCCTGCGCCGTTCACCCCGATGGTGGCGGGGATCCTGGGCGCGGGGCTGACCACCTGGGTCACCTTTGCGCCGTGCTTTTTGTGGATCTTCGCCTTCGCCCCGTGGATAGAGCGGCTGGAGCACGCACGCACTCTCAGCGGCGGCCTGTCCGCGCTCACCTCCGCCGTAGTCGGCGTGATCGCCAACCTGAGCGTCTGGTTCACCCTGCACGTCCTGTTCGCGCGCGTGAACGAAGTGCGAGTGGGACCGGCGCGGCTCTACGATCCGGTCTGGTCCACGCTGGACTGGCGAGCCGCCGTACTGGCGATCCTGGCGGCGGCGCTGCTGTTCGTGGCACGGCTGAACCTGATCGCGGTCCTGGCGATTTCGGC
This sequence comes from uncultured Novosphingobium sp., assembly GCF_964277725.1. Lineage (NCBI taxonomy): Bacteria > Pseudomonadati > Pseudomonadota > Alphaproteobacteria > Sphingomonadales > Sphingomonadaceae > Novosphingobium > uncultured Novosphingobium sp. The sequence continues at coordinate 8,156 of NZ_CAXYKL010000059.1, forward strand.
GGCGGGCGGGTTGATTTTGAGCGCCTTAGGCTGAACCGTGGGTGGGTGGACAAATTCTGCCGTGGCGGGTGGTTGGTTATCCGCCATTTCTCGCTGAAGCCAGACTTTTCGGACACGCCCAATCACCCTCAATGCGACCCTAGAGGCTCAGACGAATTCGGCATCTTTCTGAAAAGCCACCAAGTAGAACAACTGTTATACCGTAAGTACCGTTTCTCCATATTGCATGGGAGGTGAGGCAGAACAAACCCGGTTACGTCCAGCCAGCTTTGCCTCGTACATCGCGGCGTCAGCCTGATGCAAGGCAACAGGAGTATTGGTGTGATCGCCAGTTGCGACGGCGACACCTGCTGAAAAGCTAATTTGGCCTAGCGGTTCGTCAGTTTCTCGAAGCCGAAAGCGACGGGATGCCAACTCTTGTCTCGCGCGGTCCAATAACGCTACGCAATCACCAACTGCGCTTCCCTCCACAACCACAATGAATTCCTCGCCCCCCCAGCGGCCTACTAGATTGGGCGCGCAGGTAGCGGCAAGTGATGTTGCGACCATCTTAAGCACTCGATCGCCAACAGTGTGGCCATATCGGTCATTGACTGACTTGAAACTGTCTACATCACACATCGCAATTGTACGGTCACATCCCGACGTGGCGAGTTCTTTTAGGTGCCGTTCGATACCTCGGCGGTTAAGCAAGCCAGTAAGACCATCGCGTTCTGCGTCGTCTCGAGCGCTCGCAAGTTCTTCTCTGAGTGCCTCTATCTCTTTGGCTGCGGTCCTGAAACTGTCTTCTGCCTGCTGGGATCGCTCAATCATTCGGGTAACAATCTGGACGGTCCGTACGGCTTCTGTGTTTAAAGCCTCAGCCTCAGTGCGTAGATCACGAGCGAAGTTTTTCGAATGGGCTGCCGCACTTGCCGTCAGATCGCCAAGTTGAGCCGCCTGTTGTTGTAGGCGCTGCTGAGATGTACTGGTGTCTATATTTGAATGCCGGATACTGTCTCCCGCATAGATCGAGACAATCTCATCAGCTTCTTCTTGGCGAATGCGAATACCATCGTCCGCGATTGCTTTGACGGCGGAGGCCATCTTCGAGCTTGGCTCGTTCAAGGTGATATACGCCAGAGTGTAGTTTTGCGGCGTATCACCGAGACGGTGATCCGCTAGAAACGCTAATGCCTTCTGGCCATTTGACTGGAACGTCTTCACCATCGTTACCCTGCAATTGGTGTGGCACCTTTCTACCCATAAATAGTGAAATTTTCTTTCTAAATACGATTTTATACTCAAAACTATTTATATGGTTTTCTCAGAAAGGCTTAGATGCCCGAGGCCCGCTGATTAGCCCGGAGCTTGATTGTAGGTCGGACAAAGCTTGCGCCTTGCTGCAGCCCAAGCGGATTACCGCGGGCATGCCTTCACGGCGGCAGGCTGTTTTAGTTGCGGCAGGCGCGCTGATGATTTTGGTGCTCTTCCAGCAGCGCACGCGCGTAATCGAAAGAGCTAGGATTTACCTGTTTTAAGGATCGCGATTCTTCTAGGGTCAAGACATCTCAAACGAGTGCGGTCCTGCGTTCATGGACGCGCCATGGCTAGCCTATTACCCGCAGGAACAAGCGCGGCTGGCAAGCTGATTAAAGCGAACCGCAAGTCAGGCGTGTTTGTAAGCAAGTATGGAAGCCGGCCGGTCGCTGCCAATACGGTAAAGTTCGAGGGTTACCACCGCGTCTTCGGGTTAGGTTTGGGATACCTGAGCGCTTCCCCCTCAGAATACTTCGTGGATCGACTGATCTCGATAGAATCGGTGGGATCGCCCAATCGCGAAATTCGTCCCGGATAGCGCGACATCAGCATTTCGCGCTTTCGGCCGCTCGGCCTACCTTATAAGCGTGCCGATAGCAGACTATCGTCGAGCCTTGAATTCATCCACGCCGTCTTAGGTCGCCTGCCCTAGCACCGCGAGTGTCTGGTCCAGCAGCCAGGTGCGGGCGTCCGCCTCCACGAAGCTGTGAGTCGCATTGGGGCAGCGGCGGATGCGATCGTCGGCTTTGTCCCATGCGGACAGGAACGCGAGGCCGGTGCGGTCACGCTCTGCGATGAGGAAACGGACCGGCCCGGCAAAACCGGCGATCCCGGCGGTCATGTCTTGCGCCAGCGTGCTGAGCGCGGGGGCTGGCTTTGTGGCGGAGAGCAGGCTTTTTACCAGCGGACCGATCGCGACCTTGCCGCTGAGCAGGCGCTTGATCGCGCCCAAGTCTTTCAGGCGATTGCGATAGTGGCTGCGCACCGCTTCGGGCGGGGCTTCTTCCGCCGCATCGCCTTCGAAGGTCCAGGGATTGCTTAGGACAAGGCCGTCGCATCCCGCGCCGCCTGACAGCATCAGCGCGCTGGCGGCATCGCAATTGCCCAGCGCCACGATGCGCGCGATGTGCGGCGCTTCGGCGCGGAACGCCTCGATCGCGGCGGCAAGATCGGGCGCGGCGGAGCGGAACTCCTCATTCACACCCTCGCTATCGCCGCATCCGCGCCGATCGAACCGCAGGACCGGATAGCCCGCCGCCGCGATCTGCGCTGCGAACTGCGCTTGTCCGGCCCAGGCTCCGGATCGGGTTTCATTGCCGCCGGTGACGATCAGCAGGCCGACTTTGCCGGGCGCGGAGTCGAGTGTGCCGACGAGCTGCGCGCTGCCGCAAGGGAATAGAAAGTGCCGCCTCACGCGCGGCTGCCCTGGGGGCTGCGGGAGCCTCCCTTGATCGCACAGCCCCATCGAGTTCGTGTCGAGCCCTTCGGCAGGCTCAGGATAAACTGTCGGTCTTTGACCGTCAGTCGAGATACGGGTGCTCCGGGCTTGCGTGTATCGACTTCGCTCGACACGAACGGAGGGGGCGACATGACACGTGGGGAGGGGGGCATTTCAAATAGCGCGGTGGGCATGGCTAACGGAGCGAAGGTCATGCCAGCGCCACCAGTACCGCCGCCGCCAGGGCATCGGCTTGCGCCGCGCTATCGCCGGGTTCGGCGCGCAGCCACAGGCCGGAACCGCCGATCGTGTCTTGCGCGATTTCGATCGCCTTGTTCGCCACATTGAGCGCTTCGAACTGGCGGATGAATTCCGCGCCAAGCCGATAACCGGCCAGCTCGATTCCTTCGGCCAGGGCCAGAGTCATCAAGCCCTCGCGCGTCTCCTCTCGTCCGGCTTCCCGCACGGCGAGCGCGCGGGCGCGCAGCATCTGGCGCAGGATCGCCGGGGCCTTCGCCGGGGCATAGTGCAGCGCGGGCACGCCGGGCGGCGTCAGCAGGCAACCGCCCCGGATCGCCAGCACGTGCGTGGCTTCGAACAACCGCGCGGCGGCGGCCATCGCGTCCGCCCAGTCCTGCGGTTCCAGCAGATGAAGCGGCTGCAGGCTTTCGTTCGTGCCGGGCAGATCGGGCAGCAGCGTATCGATGCCGGCTTGGTCCAGCCGGCGCATCACTTCCACGGTGAAGCGGCGCAGGCGGTTGGCCTCGTCGAACAGCGCGGGGATCACCAGCAGGCGCCGCGCGCGGCCGTGATCGAAGGTCAGCGCATATTCCTGCGCCAGGCCGCCGCCGGGCAAGGGGCAGGACCAGGTGAGGGGGATCATGAAGTCATGCCGGTCAGGCCAACGCGACGAACGTAAGCAGCAGGACTTCCAGGCGGAAGCTGGAGCCGCTCACGCCGTTTTGCGCTTGGCCTTGGCGAAGGCGAGAAGGCCGCCGTACGTTTCCAGCATCTCACCATCGATCTCGTCATCGTCGATCATGATGTCTAGCCGGTCTTCCAGCTCGGTCAGCAGACCCGCCACCGCCATGGAGTCCAGTTCGGGCAAATGGCCGAACAGCCCGGTATCCTCGGTGAAATCGGAGGCCTGGTTCTGCTTCAGCCCCAGCACATCGGTCAGGATGCGGCGGAGCAGCAGATCGGTGTCGTCGGACATGGGCCTCTCGCTCTATTCTTTAACGGGCGCGCTCTAGCCGCGCTTCGCAAGTGCGGCAAGAGATCGCAGGGTTTTTCGCGCCAATACCGGCCAGTTCGCCGGTGCGGAGGGGCGCAGCACATCCAGCCGGTATCGCGGGCGCACCTGTTCCATCCAGTCACGCTTGTAGGGATCGTCCCCGGTGCCGAAGTCGATCAGGGTCACCTTGTCCATATCGATCACGTGCTGAAACAACGCCGCGCTCAGCACCGAGCCGGGGGATAGCGGCCTGGCGCTTTCGCGATGGGCCAGTTTGTGGATGAAGGCGGTGCCGCCCTCCACCGTCCACATCTGGGCGGCGAGGGCAGGGCCCTGGCGATCGTCCGCCGCGTGGGCGACAGCGAGGCGCAGACGGCCCGCGGCCCCCTCCGCCTCGGCAAAGGCGCGCAGGAACGCGGGCGAGCCTTCCTCCGGCTTCCAGCTTTCCGCATAGATGTCTTCGTAGGCCGCCCAGACCGTGGGATCGAAGTGCGTCAGCACTTGCGTCGCGACCTTGCCGGACTTGCGCTTCAGCGTGGTGCGCAGCTTGCCGGGGCGGCTGGCGATATAGGCGGCATAGTCCCGGCCCGAGAGGTTCAGGATGTGGTTCACGTCGCTCTGTTCCAGCGATGTGAGCCAGCCCGCTCCGCGAAACGCGGCGCAAAGCGCCTGCGCATCGTCCAGCGGCAGGCCGGTGAGCGTGATGCGGCGGGCGCGGCGCTTAAGATCGTGCGCCAGCGCGTCCAGCAGCGGCTCAGCGCCGGACGAGGTGATCGGGCGAAAGCGAAAGGTGTACCAGTTCGATAGCTGCGTCAGGTGTCCGCCGCAGCCGGCCAGCGCGAGCACCGCGTGCCCCGCGCCATTATGCGCCACCGCCAGATTGGGCTGCAGATCGCAATGCTCGGCCAGCAGCTGCCACCACGCCAGCCGATCGAACGGCGCGGCCTGCGTTTCGGTACCGAGCAATCGCGCCAGTGCGGCATCGGATTGCACTTCCTTAAGATCGTCGTGATATTCGACGTTCACCACGTTGCTGCCGATCTCCGGAGTTTCCCTGATGCCCCCGCAGAGCCAGACGCTCGACCATCTCGCCGAGCGAGGAGAGGCCGCAGCGCCCGCACTCGTGCTGCGCGCGGAAACGCTTAACCACGAGACCTTAAGATCGCGTGTCGCTGTGTTGGCCGGTTGGCTGGCGCGGCAGGCAGCACCTGGCGCCCGCATCGCGACCTGGTCCGCGAAAGGCGAGCTGACGTGCCTGATGCCGCTCGCCGCCGCGCGCGCCGGACTGGTGCATGTGCCGGTGAACCCGCTGCTCAAACGCGCGCAAGTGGCGCATATCCTGGCCGATAGCGGCGCGGCTCTGCTGCTCGGCACGCCCGCGCGGCTCAAGACCCTGGAGCCGGGGGACGCGCCCACAGCCTGCGCCGTGATGGAGGAAGCCGCCGCGCTGGAGGAAGCGAAAGCGCTGGGCCAGGCCCTGCCGCCGTCCTCGGGCGATCCGCAGGCGCTGGCGGCGATCCTCTACACCAGCGGCTCCACCGGGCGACCCAAAGGCGTGATGCTCAGCCATGCGAACATGTGGCTGGGGGCGCAAAGCGTGGCGCAGTACCTGGGCTTGGCAGCGGATGACCGCACGCTGGCGATGCTACCGCTTTCGTTCGATTACGGGCAGAACCAGTTGCTCAGCACCTGGTATGCCGGCGGCTGCGTGATCCCGCTGGACTACCTCGTCCCGCGTGACGTGATGAAGGCGGTGGAGAAACACGGCGTGACCACGCTGGCCGCCGTGCCGCCGCTCTGGGTACAACTCACCGAGCTGGACTGGCCCGCCCAAAGCGCCGCCGGCCTGCGCCGCCTGACCAACAGCGGCGGCGCGCTGACCGTCGATCTGGTGCGCCGCCTGCGGGCGCTGTTCCCCGCCGCGCGGCTGTTCCCGATGTACGGGCTGACCGAGGCGTTCCGCTCCACCTACCTCGATCCGGCGCTGGTCGATGCGCATCCCACATCGATGGGGCGCGCGATTCCCCATGCCGAGATCCTGGTGATCGACGACTCGGGCCATGTGGCGGCGGACAACACGGAGGGCGAACTGGTGCATTGCGGCCCGCTGGTGGCGCAAGGTTACTGGCAGGATGCGCAGCGCACGGCGGAACGCTTCAAGCCTGCCCCGGCGGTCTCGCAGTATGGCGGGATGGCGGTATGGTCGGGCGATCGCGTGCGGCGCGATGGCGACGGGTTGCTGTATTTCGTCGGGCGGCGCGATGCGATGATCAAGAGCGCGGGCAACCGCATCAGTCCGCAGGAAATCGAGGAGGCCGCATTGGCGACGGGTCTGGTGATGGAGGCGGTGGCTCTGGGCGTGCCGGATGAGCGGCTGGGGCACGCGGTGCATCTGGTGGTGCGCGCAGCACCCGACATGGCCGACGCTCAGGAGGCCTTGCCCAAGCGCCTGGCCCAAGACTTGCCCAATTTCATGCAACCGCGCGTGATCCACTGGCGTGAGGCGATGCCGATCGGGCCCAACGGCAAGATCGATCGCACCGGCTTGTTTCAGGAGTTGGCGGCATGAAGGCGCTCGGGCCGATCCCGGCGGGATACGAAGCCGTGGACGGCGTTCTGGCGGTGGCCGGTCGCCCGGTGACCGAATGGGTGGAGGAAGCGGGGCAGACGCCGCTGTTCCTCTATTCCGCAGACCTGATCCGGGCGCGCGTGGCGCACGTACGCGCGGCCATGCCTGAGCGGCTGGCGCTGCATTATGCGGTGAAGGCAAATCCGTTCCGCCCGGTGCTGGAGGTGTTCGCCGGTCTGGTCGATGGGTTCGACATCGCTTCGGGCGGAGAACTGGCGATCGTGCAGCAGGCGGGCCTGCCCTCTGCGCGGATCAGCTTCGCTGGACCCGGCAAGCGTGACCGCGAGCTGGAGGCTGCCATCGCCGCGGGCGTGACGCTCAACCTTGAAAGCGAGGCCGAAGCGCGCCGCGCGCTGACCATCGCCGACGCCCTGGGGATGACGCCGCGCCTGGCGATCCGCGTGAACCCGTCGTTCGACCTCAAGGGCTCGGGCATGAAGATGGGCGGCGGCGCCAAGCCGTTCGGCCTGGATGCAGAGCGCGTGCCCGCCCTGGCGCGCGAAATCGTGGCGGCCGGCGCGGAGTGGCGCGGCTTCCACTTGTTCGCGGGCAGCCAGGCGCTGGACGCTGACGCCATCGCCGATACGCAGGCGCAGGCGATCGCCCTGGCCGCGCAACTGACGCGCCAGGCGGGCCTGCCCTTGCCGCATTGCAACCTGGGCGGCGGCATGGGCATCCCCTACTTCCCGGGCGACACGCCGGTCGATGCGGCGCATGTCGGCGAGCGGCTGGGCGCGCAGTTCGCCGCGCTGCCCGATGAACTGCGCGACACCGAATTCTGCCTGGAACTGGGCCGCTATCTAGTGGGCGAAGCCGGCGTGTACCTGACGCGGATCGTCGACCGCAAGGTCAGCCATGGCGAGGTGTTCCTGATCACCGACGGCGGCATGCACCACCAGCTGGCCGCGTCTGGCAACTTCGGCACCGTGGTGCGCCGCAACTACCCCGTCGCCATCGCCAACCGCTTCGGCGCGGAAGT
>NZ_CAXYKL010000060.1:0-3016 GCF_964277725.1 uncultured Novosphingobium sp.
GCCACGAGCGGGTTCTCCATCACGCCCGATCGCGCTAGCAGGCGCCTTATGGATTCGAACCTGCGCCCGCGCCGTAGCGCGCTATACCTCCCCGCCTCCAACGCCAAGGCGATCGTCAAGGCCCGTACCCTGGCATGCGATGTCGTCATCCTCGACCTTGAGGATGCCGTCGCGCCCGACCGGAAGGACGAGGCACGCGACGCGGCGGTGGCGGCCGTGAACGAAGGCGGCTTTGGCCATCGTGAAGTCGCGATCCGGGTAAACGGTCTCGATACGCCGTGGGGGGCGGCCGATCTGGCTGCCATTGCGGGATCGCTGGCCGATGCCGTCGTGGTGCCCAAGGTGAATGGCCCGGAGGATATCGTGGTCTATCAGGAGGCGCTGGGCGCCGCACCGGGCGCGCTGCAGCTATGGGCGATGATCGAGACGTGTCGCTCTGTCGGCAACCTGCCGCAAATCGCCGCCATGGCCGATACCACGCGGCTGTCGCTCTGGATCATGGGTACGAACGATCTGGCCAAGGAAATGCGGGCGCAATTGACGCCTTGCCGCACGCCGTTCCTACCGTTCCTATCGATGGCCGTCGCCGCGGCACGCGCACACGGCATCGCCATCCTTGACGGGGTATGCAACGAGTTCCGGGATCTGGATGTTTTCGAGGCGGAGGCCCGACAGGGCCTGATGTTCGGCTTTGACGGCAAGAGCCTTATCCACCCCGCGCAGATCGAGCCCTGCAATACGGCCTTTTCGCCGAGCGAGGCGGAACTGGCGCGGGCGAGCGCCGTGATCGCCGCATTCGCGCTGCCGGAGAATGCAGGCAAAGGCGCGATCCAGGTGGAGGGGAAGATGGCGGAACTGCTGCATCTGGAACAGGCGCAGCAGTTGCTAGCCATCTTCGAGAGGATCGAGGCGACAAGGTAACGCCGCCCCGGATCGGGTCCGGGGCTGCGCCGATCCTCTAGCCAGCGATCAGACGCTGAGCTTTCCGAATGCCTTTGCGCCTGCATAGTGCGCGGCGTTGCCCAGCTCTTCCTCAATGCGGATCAGCTGGTTGTACTTGGCCAACCGGTCCGAGCGCGCGAGCGAGCCGGTCTTGATCTGACCACAGTTGGTGGCAACCGCCAGGTCGGCGATCGTCGCGTCCTCGGTCTCGCCCGAGCGGTGCGACATGACCGCCGTGTAACCGGCGCGCTGGGCGATCGACACGGCTTCCAGCGTCTCCGTCAGCGAGCCGATCTGATTGACCTTCACCAGCAGAGAGTTGGCCAAGCCCTGTTCGATGCCCATCGTCAGGCGCTTGGGGTTGGTGACGAACAGATCGTCGCCCACCAGCTGGACCTTGTGGCCGATCTTGTCGGTCAGCGCCTTCCAACCCTCGAAATCGTCTTCGCTCATGCCGTCCTCGATCGAGATGATCGGATAGGCGGCGGTCAGATCGGCCAGGTAGTCTGCGAATTCCACCGGCGACAGCGACAAGCCCTCGCCGCTGATCTCGTACTTGCCGTTCTTGAAGAACTCGGTCGAAGCGCAGTCCAGAGCGAGCTGGATTTCGCTGCCCAGCTTGAAGCCTGCCTTCTCGATCGACTGGCTGACGAAATCGAGCGCCGCACGGGTCGATGCGATGTTGGGGGCAAAACCTCCTTCATCGCCCACAGCGGTGGCCAGGCCCTTTTCGTGGAGGCCCTTCTTCAGCGTGTGGAAAATCTCGGCGCCCCAGCGCACGGCTTCGGCGATCGAATCCGCGCCGACCGGCATGATCATGAATTCCTGGAAGTCGATCGGATTGTCGGCATGCTCGCCGCCGTTGATGATGTTCATCATCGGCACCGGCAGGACATGGGCCGAAACGCCGCCGACATAGGCGTAGAGCGGCAGACCGCGCGCGTTCGCAGCAGCCTTGGCGACAGCGAGCGAGGTGCCCAGGATCGCGTTTGCGCCCAGGCGGCCCTTGTTCTCCGTGCCGTCCAGTTCGATCATCGCCAGGTCCAGATCGCGCTGATCCTCGGCATCCATGCCGACCAGGGCTTCGGCGATGTCATTGTTCACGGCGTCGACCGCCTTGAGCACACCCTTGCCGAGGTAGCGTCTCTTGTCGCCATCGCGCAGCTCGACGGCTTCGTGCGCTCCGGTCGAAGCGCCCGAGGGAACTGCGGCGCGGCCGAAGCTGCCGTCCTCGAGAAGCACGTCGACCTCGACGGTGGGATTGCCACGGCTATCGAGAATTTCGCGGCCATGGATGTCGATGATGGCAGTCATTTCGGCTCACGCTCCTGCAATGACGCGCTGTGTTAGGCGCGGGTTTGCCGCGCTCTTAGCAGGGGAACCTTCGCTGACAAGTTGCGTTGCAGCAATGATCAGCGAGTTGTGTTATCAAAAGCGCATAAACATGCGTCAGATTCAGCTTTGCAAATCCCATTCAGGAGGACGTACCATGGTCGAGACCACCACTTTTCCCGGAACTGGCGGAACGTCTGGCACGGACGATGCCAAGAGCCACTTCACCAAGGCCGTCGATGAAGCCATCGCCGGGGCAAAGGCACTGGGTTCGGAAGCGCAGACGCGCGCCGAAGAGTCTCGCGAAAAGGTGCAGAGCAAGCTGCATGACAAAGCCGATGGCCTGACCGGCGATGCCAAGGCGCGGACGGAAGAGTACAAGGAAAAGGCCTATGGTCTCGCCGACGATGGCAAGGCCCGCGCCAGCGGTGCGCTGTCCAGCCTGAGCCAGTTGATCCAAGACAATGCCAACGTTCTGGATGAGCGGGTCGGCGGGAAATACGGCGACTACGCGCGTGGCGCGGCGCAGTCGGTGCAGAACGTCGCTACCAAGTTGGATGAAAAGAGCATCGACGAACTGGGCGAGGAAGCGGCCAAGTTCGTGCGCCAGAGCCCGGCCCTGGCACTCGGCCTGGCGGCTGCCGCCGGTTATCTCATCGGCCGTGTGTTGAAGTAAGGCGATCGTCGACGCATAGCACGCACATGCTGAGCACCGATCCCGCTCCGGGTCTGTCTTCCGATC
>NZ_CAXYKL010000061.1:0-3709 GCF_964277725.1 uncultured Novosphingobium sp.
GGCGCAACATATAGGGCATGGGCGCATCGTAGAGGTTCGAGCGGTGATGCCGCGCCCGCGCCAGAATGGGATAGACGCCCGGCGGTGTGGGCTTGCGATCCGCGCCGTAGAGAATCACCGCAGAGCCAATTTCATGCCCGGCACGGAAGACGGAAATGGTCTGCAGGCTCAGGTCCACCCGCATCCACACGGGGCCTGACGGCACACCGCGATCATCCCAGACATAGCTGCCGAACCGCATCGGCTGGCGGACATCCAGCAAACTACGCACTGTCTGCCGCTCTCCATTCGGGAGGCGCAGCGAGGGCAGGCGGGCTGCCGGGTAGATGATGCGCCGGCTGGTGACGGGTGGCGAAACGGTAGTCTCCGCCGCTTGCGCCGGGATGGTCATCGACATCACGGCGCCCGTGATCGCCAAAGCGGGAGGGACGGTTCTGGCCATCCTTCTCAGCAGGTTCGTTACGACATTACGTACGCTCACGATCCGGTCGCTGGCGTATTGATAACGCTGGTCCGACGACGAAGCGCGTGCCCGATCACGCCGATCCCCATCACCATCATCAGCCACGTCGCCACTTCCGGCACCGCGCCGCCGGGGGTGATAGGGGGCGTTGGCGTCCCGGAGCCTGTCTGCCGGGGGCGATCGCCGAACGCGAACGGCGGCACGTCGAAGCCAGGGGGAGAGAGCGCATTGCCAAGATCTGGCAGATCGAAAACACCCACCGGGAAGCCTGTCAGCCCAGCGTCCGGCGGCAGCGCGAACGCGGGAAGCTCTATGAGTGGCGCAGGAACAGGCCGCCGCCGCACGACCGCCAGCACTCGCTCTTTCGGTCGGGGAGCAATCACCGGAGGCCGCGCCCGCGTGATGGCCGCTTTGCGTGGCTTGGTCTGATAAAGCGCACCCTTCGGCCGCTGCCCCGGCGAGCGTGAGCGCAGGATCGACAGGGGATCGCGAATGGCGGAGGAAATGGCAGCTCGGTCCTGACTACTGGCAAAGCTGACGAACACCCCCAGCCCGGCCAGCGCGGCAATACAGGCGATCAGCACCTTGCGTTGCAGCGGCCCAAGCCTGGACAGGACTTCCGCTATCGCCTCCAAGAGTGGGCCCTTCCCCGCATCAGTCTGTTTTAACATGCTTTACGGGCGTGAGGTTGCGGTTAACCTCGGTATCGGATCGATCTCAAGCGTCTTATAGATTCTCGCCTAAAGAAGACCGCGCTGTAACAAGTCCTGCTCCAGCGTGGCGACATCGTGGAAGTGGTGCACCTGCCAGTTCAAAGCGCGCGCTGCGGCGATGTTCGCGGCGTTGTCATCGATGAACAGCATCTGCGCCGGAGCGAACCCGAACCGCTGCGCCGCCAGATCGAAAATGCGCCGGTCGGGCTTGGCAATCTTCTCATCGCCCGAAACCACAATATCGTGGAAGTGCTTGAAATGCGGTTGCGTGGGAAAAAATTCGGCCCAGAACACGCTGGCGAAATTGGTGATCGCATATAGCGGCACATCTCGCTCGCCCAGACGGTTCAGCAGTTCGGTGGAGCCGATCACGGGCCCGGGAATGGTTTCCAGAAAGCGCGTGGCGTAGGCGTCGATCAGCGCGGCTTCCTTCGGGAACAGCGCTTTGCGCTCCGCCACTATTTCCGCCAGGTCCCCGCCGGCGTCATGCTGGAAATGCCATTCCTCGGTCACCACGGTGGCCAGGAACCAGTCCAGCCGCTGGGGATCGGCGATCAGCTTGCCGAACAGGCAGCGCATGTCCCATTCCACCAGCACCCGGCCCACATCAAAGACGATCGCCTTGACCGGCGCTTTGACCGGATGGTGCGTAGCGTGCGGCTCCCGCGCGGACGGCTTTGCTTCAGACACGACAAAAGCCCCCGCAGTAGCGGGGGCCCTCAACGGCGCTTATCCCGCCGAATGACGGCGCTCCCCGAAGGGAGCGCGTCGAAATCAGCCCTGACGCGCCTTGAAGCGGCGGTTGGTCTTGTTGATCACATAAGTCCGGCCGCGACGGCGGATCACGCGGTTGTCCCGGTGGCGGTCCTTCAGCGACTTCAGGCTGTTGCGGATCTTCATGTCAGTTCTCTCGTGATTCGCTATTGTGGCGGTTCCCGACCGCCGGAAAATCGAAGCCGCGCCGTTAAGGGTCCCGCCCATCGAAGTCAAGCCAGCGCACGCCGGTGAGATGATCTCCGTGCACTCTTGCAACCCGAGGTGCGAATCCACAAATCCAAGGAACTCGGGGATCCTATTCAGAAGTCCCGTCCGATCCGGAGACGATGCGATGAAGCCTTTCGCCCGCGCGCTGATCCCCGCCCTGGCCGCCGGGGCGCTGCTGCAAGGCTGCGCAACTCCTGTCGGTCCGGTCGAGGTTACCCGCTTCCACTTGCCCGACACCGCGATGCTGGGCCGCGGGGTGATCCGTGTAGATCCGGCCCCGGGCCAGGATGGTGCCGGTATCGAATATCGTACGTATGCCGCCGCCATCGCCCGGGAATTGACCCGTCTAGGCTATGCCGAAGCCGTGCCGGGCGGTCCCGCGCCCAGCCAGATCGCGGTGCTGAGCGTCGATCGCGAGACACTCGCCCCCCAACGGCGAGGCAGTCCGGTTTCGGTAGGCGTAGGCGGCGGCACCGGCTCTTTCGGATCTGGCGTGGGCCTCGGCCTTGGCATCAACCTTTCGGGTCCACCGCCCGCGCAAGTCAACACGCGCCTGAGCGTGGCTATCCGTGATCGCGTGAGCAACCAGAACTTGTGGGAAGGCCGCGCGCAATTCGGCGTCAGCGCCAAGGCACCTCTGGCTCAGACGTCACTTGGCGCGGCCAAGATGGCGCAGGCCTTGTTCAAAAGTTTCCCTGGAAACTCAGGCGAAACGATCATCGTCCCATGAGTGACATTGCGATCACCTCCGCCTTTGATTCGGGCAATATCGACGTCCGTTCGATCTCCGGGGACGAGGCTCTCCTAAAGATCCGGCCGGATCAGGATTCCGGTTTTCTGCAGTGGTTCCACTTTCGCGTTTCCGGCGCACGCGGGCGGACCCTGACCTTGCGAATTACCGGCCTCAACGGTTCTGCCTACCCGATGGGCTGGCCGGGCTATCGCGCACGTGTTTCGGAAGACCGCCAGTTCTGGGGCCTCGCCGATTGCGCGTGGGACGAAAGCCTTGAGGGCGGCACGTTGACGATCCGCTACACGCCCACCAGCGACGTGGCTTGGTTTGCCTATTTCGCGCCCTACTCGATGGAGCGGCATCACGATCTAATTTCGCGAATCGCCTCCGCTCCGGGCGTGTCGTACCGCGCTCTGGGCCAAACGCTGGACGGCAGGTCGCTCGATTGCCTGGAGTTGGGCGATGGTCCGCTGCAAGTGTGGCTCTACGCCCGCCAGCACCCGGGCGAATCGATGGCCGAATGGTGGATGGAAGGCGCGCTGGAATTGCTGGCCGATCCCGCCAATTCGGTCGCGCGCGAATTGCGCCGCCGCTGTCGCCTGCATCTGGTGCCCAATGCCAATCCCGATGGCTCAGCGCGCGGGCACCTGCGCACCAACGCTGCCGGCGTGAACCTCAACCGTGAGTGGCAGGATCCCAGCGCCGAACGCTCTCCCGAGGTGCTCGCGCTACGCACAGCGATGGACGAGACCGGGGTCGATTTCGCCATGGATGTTCATGGGGACGAGGCTATCCCCGCGGTGTTCATGGCCGGGT
>NZ_CAXYKL010000062.1:0-11559 GCF_964277725.1 uncultured Novosphingobium sp.
TGTCGCAATCCAGCCATATTGGCCCGCCCAGCATAACCAAGATCGTTATACAGGGTGCGATTCCACTATGAGACATTCGATTGTGCGCAAGGCGCTGCTCGCCGGCTCGATGCTGGCGACCATGACCGCCACCGCCAGTTACGCCGCTGCCGCTGATGAAATGCCGGCCGCTCCCGCCGCTGCTGCCGATGATGCCGGCCTGGGCGAAATCGTCGTCACGGCCACCAAGCGCGAAACCAATCTGCAAAGCACGCCGATCGCGATCTCGGTGGTGAACACCCAGGTCTTGAAGGATCGCCACGTCCAGAGCCTTTACGATCTGGCGGATGGCGGCGTGCCTTCGTTGCGCGTGGCGACTTTCGAGGCGCGCCAGAGCGCACTGACCATCGGCATCCGTGGCATCGTGCCGTTGGACGCCAACCAGCCCGCGCGTGAGCAGGGCGTGGGTATCTATGTCGACGGCGTTTATCTTGGTCGCCAGCATGGCCTCAACGCCGGCCTATTCGACGTGGAGCGCATTGAGGTGCTGAAGGGGCCGCAAGGTACCCTGTTCGGCCGCAACACCGAAGGCGGCGCGCTCAGCATCGTCAGCAAGGCCCCCAGCGGCGTGTTCGGCGGCCGGGTCGATGGCGGCGTGGGTAACTATGGCGCCTACAACGGTGACTTCCACATCGACCTGCCGAAGATGGCCGGCTTCTCGATCAAGCTGGACGGCGTGGTCCAGCATCAGGATGCCACGACGAAGAACCCGCTGGCAGGCCAGAGCGGCTTCAACTTCTATCACCGCAAGGGCTTGCGCGCCGCGGTGCGCTGGCAGCCGACCAGCTCGATCACCAACGATTTCTCCTACGACGTGGCGCGCGATGCGAACACGCCGTTCTACAGCCAGCTGCTGAACTACAACCCCAACGGTTGCGTCGCCGGACCGCAGGCCGCCGCGCCCAATTGCCGTTTGCCGGGCACCAACTACACCGCGCTGGCCGGTACCGTGAAGCCGCTGCTGCCGGGCGTGGTCGTCAACGGCGACAGCCGCATGAAGGTGGCCGATATCGGCGTGCCGCAGCAGCCCAGCGTGGACAAGACGCATGGCTTCACTAACTCATTGAAGTGGGCCGTCTCGCCCGAGATCGAGCTGCGTTCGATCACCGCATGGCGCGGCGTTGATGCCACCCAGTGGGACAACTCGGGCGGCGCGCACCGCGTGCCGGTGGTCAACCTGACCGCTGCCTGCACCGCCGCCAAGCCCTGCGGTTTCAGCCGCTACAGCCTGGCCGACTTGCGCCAGCGCCAGTTCAGCCAGGAACTGCAGGCCGTGGGCACCGTGGGCAAGATCGATTACGTCGCCGGCCTCTATTACTTCAACGAGCACGTCAGCGATGATGCCGCTACGCCGAACTCCAATGGCGTCTACCGCAACGCGCAAGGCCAGGCCGTCTATACCATCCTCGATCCCTGCACCGGCTCGAACGGGTTCGGATCGCAGATCGGCTGCCGCTCGATCGACCGTGCTTCGGAAGTCTGGTCGAAGAGCTATGCCGCTTATGGCCAGGTCACCTACAACGCCACCGAGCAGTTGCACCTGACGGTGGGTGGACGTTACACGCATGACAAGAAGCGCGGCGTCCTGCACTTCTCGCGCAATGTGAACTACGATGTGAATCCCGCAGCGGCGATTGCGGCGGGCTATAAGCCGCTGCGCGAAACCTGGAACCGCTTCAACCCGATGGTCACCCTGGCCTATGACGCCACGGACGATCTGCACCTCTATGCCAAGTACGCCACCGGTTACCGTGCGGGCGGCGCCAGTTCGCGTACCGCCAACTATCAGTCGTTCGGTCCTGAAGACGTGAAATCCTATGAAATCGGCCTCAAGAGCGATTTCTGGGACCATCGCGCGCGCTTCAACCTGGCGGGCTACATCATGGACCGCAAGAACAGCCAGGTCGACATCAGCTCGATCCAGTCGTTCAACGGTTCGAACTTCAACAATCTGGTGACGATCAACGCCGCCGGCACCACCAAGATCCGCGGTATCGAGGCGGACCTGACGGTCAATCCGCTGGAAGGCCTGACGCTGAACGCGTCCTATGCCTACACCTACACCAAGATCCCGCTGGTGCCGGTCAGCTACACGGCGGCCGGGCTGACGACGACGGTGAACCAGCAGTTCTACATCGTCTTCACGCCACGCAACGCCGCCAGCGGCGCGATCGACTACGCCTTGCCGCTCGGCCAGGGCGACACCACCCTGAAGTTCCACTTCGACGGCAACTACGCGCAGGCGACGCAGGCGTTCGACCAGTTCGGCACCAAGGCGGACGCCTCGTTGATCTTCAACGGTCGCATCTCGCTGGCGGACATCGGCATTGGTGATCGCAAGCTGACGCTGGGGCTGTGGGGCCGCAACCTATTCAACGAACAGTATGTGTTCCGTCGCGATCCCTCAAACAGCCTGCCCGCCGCGCCGACCACCAGCGTGACGACCGGCAATATCAACAACATCCTGGGTGATTACGGCAACTTCAACGCGCCGCGCACTTACGGCCTGGACGCCAGCATCCGCTTCTGACGACCGGCGCGGCGCGGGCGGTCGCGCCCGCGCTGTCTGGAATTCCATACCCCCCTGGGCGTGACGCGCTAATGTGCGTCACGCCTTTTTTATCATCGAGGCGTCAGGGCTGAATGTCTATCCGCCCTGGATCGGCAGGGTGATGACGATGCTGAGGCCTGGATCGCCGTCAGTCAGCTTCATCGTGCCGCGATGCAAACGCACAATCGCATTCACCAGGGGCAGGCCAAGGCCATGGCCGGATTGCCGCCGCCCATGCTCGGTGCGGCCAAAGCGCTGCATTACCACGGTGCGCTGGTCTTCCGGGATGCCGGGGCCATTGTCGGCGACCGTTAGAGTGATTTCGGTGCTGCGCCGGTCCGCCGAGATCCGAATGCTAGTCCCCGGCGGTGTATGCCGCACCGCATTCTCGCAAAGGTTGATCAGCGCTTGGGCCAAAAGCTGGCGATCGCCCCCCAGCGCCAGAGCATCCGGCATGGCGACCGCGATCTGCTGATCACGCTCTCGCGCCAGCGGGGCAACCGTTTCGACTACGCTCTCGACCAGGGCGTTCAGGTCCACCGTCGTAAAGCCTGCGCGGCGTGATCCGCTCTCGATCTCGGCGATCCGCAACATGGCCGCGAACATGCCGAGCAAGTCATCTACCTGCTCGCGCGCCTGCGCGATCGCTTCCTGCAAGGGATCGCCATCGGCGCGGTTCTCCAGCGAAGACAACTCGTTGCGCAGCCGCGCCAGAGGCGTGCGCATTTCGTGGGAGATGTTGTTGGAGACGAAACGGATCTCGGTCATCAGCTGATCGACCCGATCCAGCATGCGGTTGAAGGCGGCGGCCTGCTGATCGAATTCCCCACCATCGCCCTCCAGCGGCACGCGCCGTGACAAGTCACCATCGATGATGGACTGGGCGGTATCGCGCACTTCGCGGATGCGCCGTCCGATCAATCGGCGAAACAGCAAAAGGCCCAGCAGCACCACCACGATGATCGCGCCGAATGCGATCAGGTAGATCTGGCGGCGGGCGGAGCGATAATCGTCGATCGGCTCGGTTTCCCCGAAAACCGCCAGGCGCATTCCCGCACCCACGTCGCGCACATAGATGCGACCGGCGCTCAGGCCCTCGATGCTGTCTTCATCGTCGAGCGAGGAAAAGCCGATCGGCACCGGGCGCGTCAGGTGGGTATTGCCGATGATCGCTCGTCCGGACGGATCGATAAGCAGCAGGCCAAGGTCTGCCGTATCACGCTGTTTCGCCACGTCGATCATCCGCCGCATCAGCTCGGCGCGCGATAGTCGGGCGCCGGGGGGCGCCAGCTCCAGGCTTTCCGACGCGATCCGCCGATCGACCAGCGTCCTGATCGTGGAGCGCGTGGCCCAGTACGTCCCCGCCGCCGCCAGGACCGTCGTCGCCAGGAACAGCGCAAGGAAGACTGCGGTCAGTCCCCTTAGCGAGCGCGGCGCGATCCTCATGCGGGGAGCAGGTAGCCCACGCCGCGCACGGTCTGGATCGGATCGTCGCCAAATTGCGTCAGCTTCAGGCGCAGCTGGCGGATATGCGCGTCGACCAGATTGGTAGTGGTCACAAAGTCATGCCCCCAGACCCGCTCGATCAGCATGGCCCGCGTCAGCACCGTCCCGGCATCGCGCGCCAGTTCCACCAGCAGCTTGAACTCGATCTGGGTCAACGGCACCGGCTGTTCGCCACGCCAGACGCGCAGCCGCGTGGGACTGATCACGATGTCACCCGCGCTGATGGTGTCCGCCGGCTTATCGGCGGCCTTGCGCCCCCGCACCAGGGCGTTCAGGCGAGCGTTCAGTTCCATCGGGTCCACCGGTTTGACGACATAGTCGTCCGCCCCGGCCTCCAACCCTTCGACCTTGTCCATGATCTGCCCCAGCGCCGTCAGCATCAGGACCGGCAGCGTCATGCCATCGGCGCGAAACTGGCGCAGCACGTCCAGCCCGGTCATGCCCGGCAGCATCCAATCCAGGACCACGGCATCGAAGGAATAGCGGCTGATCAGATCGAGCGCGGCCCGGCCATCGTCGGCGACCGTGACCTCATGACCATGGCCCGAAAGCTGCTCACGCAATTGTCGCTGCAACTGGCGATCGTCTTCCACTAGCAGGATGTTCAAGCTCATAAGCACGCACCTCGCCGAACGCCCGGACGGTATCCCGCCCATACGCGCGATCACGCGAGGGACAAGAGCGGAGGCGATATTACCCGACGAAGGTGCTGCCGCTTACGATGCGCAGCCTATGGAATCGTGTGACCGTCAACGAAGCACCAACCCGGCGCTTCTTGTCACGAACGCGTCTTGAAACATGCGAGCGGGGGAATTCCCCCGGCTCTGGTCAGCTTTTGAGAGTGACGATCCCGACGGGACCCGGCTTGACGGATGGGTTGGACGCATTCGGCTTCGGGGGCTTGGCGGCCTTCGGCTTGCGCTCTTCCCTGTTGGATTTCTTCTAGCCCTTGGCCATCGCGGTATCCTCTGCCGTTGAAGTCACCCGCTAATCGAGAGAAGAGGGGTTGACCGGTCTGCTTGGGCCTGGCCTGAACCATGCCCTCCTGTCTCGTGATCACAGGCCCCGCTGGAGCCTGTGGCCCAGCCTGGTGTTCCCGTGCCGAGACCTTGCTACTTGGTAGAGTACTCGCCCGGTTGAGCCTGGAAGTTTTCGCGAGCAAACGCACGCACGGCATTGGCCGTCTTGAAGGTTTCGTCTTGAAGGGTCGTGGTGACCAGAGGATAGCCTCGCGAGTTGTAGCGCGTGGTCCTGACCGTAAGGCGGAAGTTTCCGGCCTCGTCCTTGTTGATAAGGAACGGGCGGCTGCTGGGATCGGTCATGGCTGGAACCTCGTTCTTGAAAAAACTTCGCTGCGGAAAGACGCGATGATGCGGTCGGCCGTAGCCATCCGCATCATCGCCGAATTTCAGGCAGACTGAAGATTTACGGCCGAGGTCTTGCCACGGCGATCGGTCTCCAATTCGTACATAACGCGCTGGTCCTTATCCAGCGTGCTCATCCCGGCGGCCTGAACCGCGGTAATATGAACGAAGGCGTCTTCCTTGCCGTTCTCAGGCGCGATGAAGCCATAACCCTTGTCGGGATTGAAGAATTTTACGGTTCCAGTGATCATATGGGTATCCTTTATCCCATGTATGACGGGTATGCGCCAATCGCGGCACATCCCGGCTTCGGTGAGGCAAGTAAGGGACAAAGGAGGGAAGCGTGGCTTCTCAAAGGTCCGTCGCAGGCGACGTCGGCGACTTCTGTGTAGACAAATCGCAGTAAATTGCAAATGGCGTGGGGTGGCGCACGGCACCTAGAACGTTTTCAAGGCCATAGCGTCTTCCGCCGATCGCGGCGGCGGCGGCTTGCAAAGCGTCTTTAAGAAGGTGGTGCCGCTTACAGGACTTGAACCTGTGACCCCCGCATTACGAAGGCTAGTCACGGATCTTCTTAGGCCGTTGTAATCGATACGTAATTGTCCGGCTGGTACGCCTTTTTTGCCGTCGACCCAGTCGCATCCCAGTCTGACCTGAGGTCGGGATTTGGTCGTTGCCCAGTAAAAGCGCTTTGACGTGGGAAAGTCGGAAATTTCGACCTGCGCCAGACCTGCGAGGGTGACCAATGAGGTACGTCGTGGCAGCTGAAGGAAAGCTGGTGAAGCGGTCACGCCGCTCAATTGTCGATCAACTGGCCGGGTTATGTTTCTGAACGAACCGAACAGTCTCCAAGAGCATGCGTTTGCGAGTGTCCTCGCGCGAAAGCAAGTGATCCTCTCCGTTTAGCGTGACCAGCCCGTATGGCTTGTTCGCGCCCTTTAGGGCGTTCGCCATGAACTGGCTCTGCCGATACAGTACTCCGGTGTCGTCCTTCCCGTGGATCGACAACACTGGCTCATCCGCGTTCGCAGGCGCATTCTATACGAGAGCCGTTCTTCGCGCGATGAATGGTCACTGCTAACGCCGTCTGGGTATATGTTATATCAACAAGACTTAGTTCATCGTCTTTCACTCCGAGTGCGGATCAACGCTGAAACCCGCCATTGCACGTAAGCCGCCAGCAGCGCTGTGGGCGCGAGCGCCGCGAAGCCGGCGACGATCGAACCCTCACCCAGGCGCGGGGCGAAGGCGTCGCTCACCATCCCGACATAGAGCGGGCCCAAGCCAGCCCCGATCAGGTTGTTGATGAGTAGGAACAGCGCCGAATACAAACTGCGGCTCTCAGGCGCGCTGTTGTTCTGAATGACGGTGATCAGCGGCGCGAGGAACATATTGCTCACGCCCAATGCGAGCAAGCCCGCGACCAGCCCCAGAGGCCATCCTGGCGCCAGGGCTGCGAGGACGATCAGCACCGACAGCGTAATCGTCGATGCCATCGGCACCAGTGCGTAAGCGCGCGCGTCCCTTCGGGCGAGCCGATCGGCCAGCCAACCCGCCGAACTGACACCTAAGCCCACCAGTACCGCGCTCGGCAAACCATACCACAGGCTGAGATCGCCCAATGTCATCTGCTTCGATCGCATCAGCATCGCCGGTAACCAAGCGGCTATGGCATACGTGGAGAATGCGGTCAGCCCCGATCCCAGCGCCGTCGCGCGCAGCAGCGGGTCGGACAGGAAACCGGCGATGATCTTTCCCAAAGGTTCGCCTTTCGGAGCGCTCGGCGCACGTCTTGGCTCGGGTACCGTCAGCCATAACAGTAGCGCGAACAGGACACCCGGCAGGCTAATGACGCCCAGCGCCCAACGCCAGCCATACATGGCGGCAAGCCAAGCACCCCCGCTGGCACTGATGAGCGCGGCAAAGGAGGAACCCAGATGAAACACACCCAACGCGCCGCCCCGCCGTTCGGACGCGTATAGATCGGAGATCAACGAGTAAGACGGAGCCGTGCCGCCTGCTTCGCCCAAGCCCACGCCCGCGCGCGAGAGCGCAAGCGTGGCGAAGCTGGTGGCCAGCGATCCCGCCGCCGAACAAGCCGACCATAGCGCGCAGCCCACGGCGATGACGCGGGTGCGGCCAAGGCGGTCGGCCAGCCAACCGGCGGGTATTCCGAAGGTCGTATAGAACAAGGCGAACGCCAGTCCGGTCAGCACGCCGAACTGGGTATCGCTGATCGCCAGGTCGCGCCGGATCGGCTCGGCCAGGATCGCCAGGATGCCTCGATCCATAGTGTTGACCATATAGATCGCCGTCAGCACGAACAGAACATAGCGACGTCGGCCATCGCTTACCGCCATCGTCATGCTCGTAGCTGCCGGTCCGTGTCGAACTGCGTCACGACGGCCACGTCATCGACCGAGCGCCAGCGTGACGCGTCCGCCGATGACCCGTGGCTCGCCCCAGACCGTGTAATAGGTGTTCGCATTGGAGTTGCCGCCCGTCTGGTAATTCTTGTTCAGAAGGTTGCGGGCGAAGACGCCGAAGGACCAGCGCGACCCTTCGGGCGACCAGGCGATATCGCCGTTCACCAAAGCGTAGCCTTGAGCTTTGTTGATATAGCTGAGATCCCAAGCCATGCTGGATCGGTAGTAGATGTTGGCGCTGCTGGTCAGAACGCCGCCAGCCAACGGCTGCGCGTAGCCGATGGTGGCGCCGGCCGTCCATTTGGGCACCCGGATGAAGCGCTCACCACTCACGTCGACATTGGTCCGCGTCTGCAGGCCGGCAGCGCCGTTCGCCTTAGGCACGTTGACGACCGCCGAACGGAAGTCGTCATAGCGCGCGTTGGTATAGGAAGCGAAGGCATCGAGCGTCAGGCCATCCACGATCTTGCCATGGACTTCCGCCTCCGCACCGTAGGATCTGCCTGTCGCGGCGTTGAACAGCACCACATTGAACCCGGTGGTGTTGAAAGCGGACAACTGGATCGCCTTGTAATCCTGATAGAATACCGCGGCACTGGCGCGCCACGGCCCATGCGACAGCGTCTTTACACCCAGTTCATAGGCGGTGAGCTTCTCGGGATCGGCCTCGGGCTGGGTCAGATTGGTCGAATTGTATGTCCCGCTCTTGAACCCTCGACTGTAGGAGGCGTAGATGTTCACCACGTCTGGAAACTCGTAGGCGATGATCGCGCGAGGCGTGAAACTCTTGAACAGGCGGCTCTGTCCGGTGTTCGTCGTGACTACGTTGGCAGGTGAGATCTGATAGCCTTCGATCGAGCGACGTTCCCAAGTGTAGCGAGCGCCGCCCGTCACCTTCAAGCGCTCGCCGATCGGCACCGTCACTTCGCCGAACGGAGCGGCGGATTTCGATTTCAGATCGGCATAGAACGTCGTGACCGACAGCGGGGTCACGCCATTCGCACTCGATTCACCTGTCCGTGGGGCATAAGATGCCTTGGCCGAATAGAGGAACAGGCCAGCCACCCACTGAATGCTCGCTCCGCGCGGTGCACTAAGGAGGAACTCCTGCTGGTAGGTCCGTTCGCGCGACCGGATGCGAGACGCCGCCAGATTCAGCGGCCCCTGGTCGGAATCGAGGTGTGACATGTTGTGAACGCGTGTCATCGACGTTTGCGACGAAAGCGAGACGTTGTCTCCCTCATACGCCAGTTTGAAGGAGCCGTCATACGTCGCCACCCGATTGACGGGCACGAACGACAACGCCGTATGGCGTGGCTTGGTTGGCACGGGCAGGTTCGCACCCGCCGGCAAGCCGGTGTATGCCGGTCGGCTCCCACCCGCCAGGATTGGCGCGTAGGCAACGCCGCTGGCGTCGCTGGTATGCGCGTACTGGAACAGCGCGGTCGCGGTGAGGGTATCCGAAAGCGCCAGGGCTAGCTTGGGCCGAACGACGACATCGCGGATGGCGCCGATGTCTTGGTCCAAATAATCGTCGTGGTTGTAGCCATCCGCGCGGCGATACATTCCCGATAAGCTCAACGCCGCAGTAGGCGAGAATGGCACCGACAAGTAGCCTTTGGCCTCAAGCGTGTTGCGTTCGCCATAGGCGACGCTGCCTTGGCTTTCGACTTGCGTAAAGGATGGCGTGCGGGTTGTAATCAGAATTGCACCGCCTTCAGCGTTGCGTCCAAACAACGTACCTTGCGGGCCTTTGAGAACCTGGATCTGCTCGATCCCGGCCAGCGCGAAGTTGTTGCCCACCGCGCTTGGTTTGTAGACACCATCGACATAGACCGCGACGTTTGCATCGTCGCCGAGCGCTGCGTTGTTCGTGCCAATGCCACGGATCGTGGGAATGACGTTGATGCCAACCTTGGCCATGTTAAGGGCCGGCGTGGCCTGGCCAATCAGCGAACTATCTGCAATGCCGGCCTGATCAATCGCAACGGCTGAGATTGCCGTGACACTGATTGGGATGTCCTGGATGTTCGCTGCACGGCGCAGGGCGGTAACGACGATATCGTTCGCCCCGCTATCTGCCTCTCCATCTTCCACATCTGGAACGTTGTTCTGCGTCTGCGCTTGTGCACCGCTGATAGATGCGATCAGAACAAATGCAGACAGACAAACCATACGCCGGTTCGGGAAAATTATCATCTCTCGCATGTCTTCCCCCACATTGTGGCTCACTGGCCACTGGCTCAGGGAATGTCAGCAAAAGTACTTCCGCACAATCCCTTCCCCCTTTAAATTATGCATGAAATGGAGCCACCAGATTTAAGGAGAAAGGCGCACACACCTGTGCTGTAGTTATCAGATTAACCCAATAGTTGCTTCGTAGTAACAAAACTCTCGCTAAACAGTAGTTTGCGTTGATGTCGCTACGGGTCTAAGTAGCTGTAGTTGTGACCCAGTGTCGCCACCTTCGCAACCTAGCTTCGGGGGCGTTCCTACTTCCATCGTCAGTAGCTTGCCAATTCCAGCTCGGCATCTTCCACCGCCTCGTGCATATCTGGATTGGCGCCGAGTGTATTAGGCCATAGACTCATAAGCCCGCAGCCACAGCCGCAGCGAGGCGAGCTGGACCATGGCGAGGAAGTTGGCGGCGAGCTTGTCGTAGCGGGTGGCGACTCGGCGGAAGTGCTTTAGCTTGGAGAAGAACCGCTCGATCAGGTTACGCTTGCGGTAAAGCCGCTTGCAGAAGCACGGCTTCCACTTGCGGTTGCTCTTTGGCGGGATGTTGGGCGTAGCGCCCTGGTCCTGGATCAGCGCGCGGATGCGGTCGGCATCGTATGCCTTGTCGGCGAGCACGATAGTGTGAGGTTCGAGGTGGTCGAGCAGCGCGTCGGCGATCTGCCCGTCGTGCGTCTGCCCTGCGGTTAGGCCGAGCCGGATTGGGAGACCTTGCGCGTCGACGACGACGTGGATCTTGGTCGTGAGCCCGCCGCGAGATCGACCGAGACAGTGATCTGCACCCCCCTTTTTGCCGTCGCGGCCTGCTGGTGGGCGCGAACGGAGGTGCTGTCGATCATCTGGATGTCGCCATCGTGCGCGGCGGTAATGGCGTCCATCAGCCGGTCCCATACGCCCGCCTTTCTCCATCGCACGAAGCGATTGTAGCAGGTGGTGCGTGGGCCGTAGCGCTCAGGCAGGTCGCGCCACGGCCCACCTGACCGCAACACCCAGAAGATGCCGTTCAGCACGCGCCGATCATCTACACGCGGTACACCGCGCGGTTTGTTAGGCAGGAGCGGCTCGATCACGCGCCACTCGAAGTCGGTCAGGTCGTATCGGCTCATGATGCCGCTGAATCAGAAGCTGGCGCGTGATGGAAGATGCCAAGCGGCGTACTCTACTTGCGAACGGAGCGGCGCCTGATAGCATTCACGGATGAATGAGCTGGCAATCAGCGGAATAATCCTCGCCGCGATAGCCGCTGGCGCATTGGCGGTCGGCTTTGCTAACGGCGAGATGCCGTTCAACTATAAGGCCCTAGACACCGGTCGTGGACTTGTAACGGTTTTGTGCCGGTCACCTCTCTCATAAAGCCACCTTGGCTTCGAAGGCGAGCGGGCTGATGCCGCCCAGATATGAATGACGACGACGGGTGTTGTAGAAGCCATTGATGTAC